>NZ_JWAK01000014.1:0-5858 GCF_001069335.1 Streptococcus sp. 1171_SSPC | reverse complement strand
GTAGAGCCCACTCAACCACTGCGTCTTGCTCGATAATCCAAAGAAAATTTAGAGGCTAGGACTTTTGTCCCAGCCTCGATTGATCAAACTATTTGAATGTGACTAGATATCCCTTCGAACATATTGAATCGCCCGATAAGAGAGAAAGAGGGTCAGAACAAGGGAAACAAACCAGATGGTCCGAAGGCCGTAATATTGGATGAGGAAGGTGGAAAGAATAGCTCCTCCCACAAAGCTCCCAATCAAAGAAGTCATAAAGAGAGACTCCCAGAAAAACTCCATCTTCCGCTCCCGTACAAAATTTCCATATGCGACCATGGTCTTCTTGAGATTCCCTGTCATAAAAGAATGGTTGTAGGCGTAATCATCTACTTCTCCAAAGGAAGTGGCTACAATACCCAAGCTCAGTCCAAAGAAAGGCACAATCAAAACATTGGGCACTTCTTTGGGAAGAAATCCTGCCACCAAGGTCGTCAAAACCAAGGGCACCAAGGTACTGAGCCGCCAAACCGAATGACTAAAGAAGCGTTGAAAGACGGTCATCAAGAAAATCCCGATCATAAAGGCCAACATGGTGGCTAGTTTGACCTCCACATCCGCGATTTCATGGCCAATTAAACCAACAGATAGAAAGACCACGTTTCCCGTTTGGCCCGCGGCCAAGGTCCCTCCTCTTTCGATAAAGGTGTAGGCATCTGAAAAGCCTGCACACATGGTCAGTAGGCAGGCAAAGGCCTTACTTCTGGAGTGAAACTCCCTTCTTAACTTTTTCATATTTCTCCCTATTTGTCATGGAAAAGAGGCTGGGACACTACTTCCTAACCTCTCTCACTTGTTATCTTATCCTTCACGTGATTCGCTCAAAATCTTCTCAATCTTGGTCGTAATCAAATCAATGGCTACAGTATTGGTCACGCCTTCTGGAATGATAACATCCGCATAACGCTTGGTTGGCTCGATAAACTGATGGTACATCGGCTTCACCACTCCCAAGTACTGCTCGATGACGCTGTCCAAACTCCGACCGCGCTCTTCCATATCTCGCTTGATCCGGCGAATGATCCGCACATCATCGTCGGTATCAACGAAAATCTTGATATCCATCAAGTCACGAAGACGCTTGTCCTCCAAGACCAAAATCCCCTCAACGATAAAGACATCCTGAGGCTCTTGACGATAGGTCTTAGAACTACGCGTGTGCTCTGCGTAGTCATAAGTAGGAATATCAACTGGACGGCCAGCCAACAACTCATTGATTTGCTCAATCATGAGGTCTGTATCAAAGGCAAAAGGATGGTCATAGTTGGTCTGAATCCGCTCTTCAAAGGTTAGATGACTTTGATCCTTGTAATAAGAATCGTGCTCAATCATAGCAATTTTTTCATCTGGGAAGTGGGACAAAATTGCACGAGAAACACTGGTTTTCCCCCCACCAGAACCACCTGTTACACCGATAATAATTGGTCTGTTTCGCATCTTCTTCTCCATTTTCTATAATCTTATTTATTCTATCACAAAAGCGGTCTCTTGACCACGACTTAAACCTTTTTTCTAAGGATTTTCATCAACCTTCCAAGAAGACCTTCCCTCCTATCCTCCATCCCAATTAGAAAGGCCCATTCCATCTTTTTAGGATGAAACATGATATAATGAAACCAGTAAATACCTGATTGAAAGGAGCTGCCATGCTGAAACTTGGTATCATCGGCACCAGTGCCATCTCCCATTCCTTCCTTGCTGCAGCTAAAGAAACAGACCAGTATGAGTTAAGAGCGGTCTATTCACGGACCTTGGAGAAAGCTCGTAGTTTCACCCAACCTTATGGACAAGTGGCCCTCTATGATGACCTGATTGCCTTTTTAGATAGTGATCTGGATGTCATCTACATTGCTAGTCCCAATTCACTCCACTATCCCCAGGCAAAATTAGCCCTCTTGGCTAAGAAACATGTCATCCTCGAAAAACCAGCTGTCACCACTCCCAAGGAATGGAAAGAGTTGGTTAAATTAGCCAAGGAGCACCAGGTCTATCTCTTTGAAGCCGCTCGCAACTATCATGAAAAAGCCTTTGCAACCATCCAAGACTTTTTCAAAGACAAGACCATCTTGGGTGGCCACATGACTTATGCCAAATACTCTTCTAAAATGCCTGAGCTCTTGAAAGGAAATACTCCCAATATTTTCTCCGACCAATTTGCGGGTGGAGCCCTCATGGATTTGGGAGTCTATCCTCTCTACTTTGCAATCGGCCTCTTTGGTCAACCTGAATCAGTAACTTATCAAGCGCGGCAATTGCCTAATTCAATCGATTTGAACGGACATGGTAGCTTGGTTTATTCTGACTTTATCATTGGCATTCAAGCCGGCAAAGATGTGACCAGCAATCTTCCTGCTGAAATTTACACGACAGACGGCACCCTTTTCTTAAGTGGAATCGAAGCCGTTAACGAGGCTGTTTTTCAAGATCATTCTGGAACTAGTTACCAACTTCCGATTACTCCTGCCTCTCATAACATGCTGGAAGAAGCTCAGGCCTTTGCTAGTATGATAACAGAAGGCAACCAGACACTTTACCAGACTTGGCTCCAAACTGGACAGATGGTCCATCAAGCCCTCTATGCTATGCGCCAAGATGCTGGAATACACTTTAAGGACGAAAACTAATATGACACTAGCATTCCCACCGCTCTGGCAAGAGCAACTCAAAACCCTCGGCTTTGAGCAACTCACTGAAATCCAAGAACGCCTCTTTGAGCCGATCACCCAAGGGGAGAACGTACTTGGAGTCAGCCCGACAGGAACTGGGAAGACTCTGGCCTATCTCTTCCCTAGTCTTCTCAAGCTAAAGCCTAAAAAAGCACAACAATTGCTGATCCTCTCCCCCAATACAGAGTTGGCCGGACAAATCTTTGATGTCACTAAACAATGGGCAGAGCCTCTTGGACTAAGTGCTCAACTTTTCCTTTCTGGCTCTAGTCAAAAACGGCAAATCGAACGTCTCAAAAAAGGACCCGAAATTCTCATCGGAACTCCAGGCCGTATTTTTGAGTTGATCAAGCTCAAGAAAATCAAGATGATGAATGTCGATACCATCATCCTGGACGAATTTGACCAACTTTTCAGCGACTCTCAGTATCACTTTGTCGACAAGATTTGCCACTACGCGCCACGAGATCATCAATTTATCTATATGAGTGCAACGACCAAGTTTGATCCAGAGCAAATCGAGCCCAATACCCTGACCATTCAGGTAGAAGGGCAAAGCTTGGACAATATCCAGCACTTCTATATGGAAGTGGACAAGCGAGAAAAGGTCGAACTCCTCAGAAAACTATCCAATGTCGAAGACTTTCGTGGCCTCGTTTTCTTCAATAGCTTGTCCGATCTAGGGAGCGCTGAAGAAAAACTCCAGTACCGAGAAGTTAGCGCTGTCTCACTTGCTAGTGACGTCAACGTCAAATTCCGGAAAGTCATTCTGGAACGCTTTAAGGATCATCAGCTGACACTCCTTCTGGCAACAGATTTGGTAGCGCGGGGAATCGATATCGACTCACTAGAATGTGTCGTCAACTATGAAGTTCCAAGAGATGCCGAAACCTACATCCACCGATCTGGGCGTACCGGACGCATGGGCAAAGAAGGCTATGTCATCACCTTGGTTAGCCATCCAGAAGAATTAAAAAGCTTGAAAAAATTAACCCCTGTTCGTCCTTTGATCCTTAAGGGAGCTCAACTCTATATAGAGGAAGAATAAGAAAAACGTTCGTAGTATTACGAACGTTTTTTAATTCCGATTGTAATAGAGGCGATGACTTTCCACTTGGTGGTTTAAGAGTTCATCAACCGTCACAATGGTGTAGCCTTGCGATTGAAGGTATTGGATCACAGCTGGGAGAGCATTAATCGAAGTTTGGTGAATATCATGCATCAGGATAATTGATCCTGGTTTGACTTGTTTTTTCACCTCTGCTAAGATCGCTTCGGTGTTATGACTCTTCCAATCCAAGGTATCCACATCCCACATGATAAAGGCTTGATCCACTGCATATTGAATGGCACTATTAATCGAACCATAAGGAGGACGAGTAATCTTCGTTTGCACTCCAGTCACCTTTTGAATCACTTCTTTGGTATCCATGATTTCTTTTTGAGCTGACTCCAAAGGCAACTTAGTTAAGACGGGATGGTTCCAAGTATGGATCCCGATTTCATGTCCTTCCTGACGGACCCGTTTAGCCACTTCAGGATAGGCTGAAACATTCTTCCCAAGCATAAAGAAAGTTGCTTTAACATGGTACTTGTTGAGGATATCCAGGGCTTGAGGAGTCGTCGATGGATCTGGACCATCATCAAAAGTCAAGGCAACCATCTTAGCGTGACGTTGGGTTTGGTAGGCCTCATAAGCTTCAAGATCTCCAGGATTTAGGCGAGCAGAATCAATCACATCATAGAGCTTCGAAAGGGGCATATCGAAGGTTTCCATGCCCTCAATAGTAACTGGAAGGGTGATAGAAAGAACACCTTGATTGTAGGTGAACTGCCAGCTTGCTATATCACTTGCTGAGACAGCTTGCATCAGCTCTTCAATTCGATCTTCCCCTAACTGTAGGAAGACCAGCTGAGAGCGCAACTCTGTTAAGAGGGTTTCTTTGGCTAGATCAGCATCCGTAAACAATTGGGAGAATTGGAAGACCGTCCCCTCATCCGTTAGATAAAGGAGGGGAAGTTTGTCGATCCCATCTTTGATGAACTTACCGTTTTTCCACTTGTACTGGGTCTTCTTCACCTGATAAGGGTGAACCCCGACAAATGGGTCTTCTGAGCGTTCGGTATGATAGAACAATAGCTCTTTGGCTTGCTGATTCTTCTTCTCTTCTTGGGGAAGAGAGCCTACGTCAGCCAAAATTCTCTCTTTGACCACTGCGATAGGTTCTTCGTTATTTTTCGGGTAGTAGGCAGCAACATAAGATTGACCGACCATTCCTTTTTGAAGAATGGTATCTTTGTCTTTTTCAACTGCTTCTTCTTCCTGGATTGCTTTGGAAAACTGTTGATTATAATTTTTGATAGCGCGTGCTTCCTCAATCTTCTGATAAGCAAGATAAATCCCCCCGATAAAAAGGAGGTTGAGGAGGATGAGAATAAGTATTTTCAAGTAGGATTTCTTCATACTCTTATTATAGCAATTTTATCACCAAAAAACAGTAGAAAACTCTAGAATCTAGAAAATAAAACCTAAAATATAGTAGGGGAATTGAAGTAGCTCAGTCCTATCTCCTGTCACTTTGAGCCGGCAACTTTCAAGCAAAAAAAAAGAACAAATGTGGTAACACCTGCTCTTTGTCACAAGTTATATGATACTGATTATAAGGACTTTTCACGAATCACTTCTACTTTGTAGCCATCTGGGTCCACAATAAAGTAATAGTTTGGAAGCGTTCCTGGCAAGCCTTTAGGATCTGTTACTTGGTAACCTTTTTCCTTATGCTCCGCATGAAGGGCTTCAAGGTCTGGCGTACTCAAGGCAACATGGGCAAAGCCATCTCCAATGACGTAAGGACCATGATCATAGTTGTAAGTTAATTCCAACTCATAGTCATCCCCTTCTAAACCAAGATAAACAATCGTAAATTTGTATTCAGGAAAATCTTTGCGACGCAATTCCTTAAAGCCAAACGCATTTGCATAAAAGGCAATTGATTTTTCTAAATTCTCCACTCGCAAACAAGTGTGTAACATTTTTGAAGCCATACGACACCTCTTTCTTTTTTTCTATTATACACTAGTCAGGCAAAAATAGCGATTATTTGAAATAGCTGAAAAAAGAGGCTGGGACAAAAGTCCTAGCCTCTCAATTGT
>NZ_JWAK01000013.1:0-13781 GCF_001069335.1 Streptococcus sp. 1171_SSPC | reverse complement strand
TATTACAGCCAAAAAATTAGCAAGCATGTGAATTAGTACAGAGTATTCTATCCTTTTAGTTCTATAATAAATGTAAGATACTATACAGCCTAACAAACTATACAGTAAAATCGATCTAATAAAAATTCCAATACTAGGTTCGTTCATACAATGCACAAATCCAAACAATATATTTGATATGAAGAAACCTTTCCTGCTCATATTATAGCAATAATTCATTATTGCACCATGAAAAGTTATTTCCTCTAAAACTGGTCCTACGAAAATTCCATAAAAATTGAATAACTCTATGCCCATAATATCTTTTAAAATTTGTAATAACGCATCATTTTGGGTATCTCCAAAAATGCTTACATACAAATGAACTGTAAGTCTCATCAAAGCAACGAATGCTAAACAATAAAGTACTTTGTTCCACTCTAGTTTCTGAATACGATTAATGACATTATGTTTTATGCTTATTTGATAAGAGAAATATAATGTAAAAAACAAGAAAAGTACAAATAGCAACCTAGCATAGACTAATGAAATATCTTTCAAAATAAAACAACAAAACGGTAAATTTGAGAGTAAAAATAACTGCCCAGTCACTTTATATTTTTCTTTCATTTTTAACTACCTCCAATAAACCATTATTAATACTTCAATCATTGCTTATTTCACTTAATCATTTTTCTGAACCTTAAAGCGGAAATGCTGAGATTCTTTGTATATACTGATTTTGACATTTTACCTCTTCTAAAAACTTAAGAAAGAAAAACAGATCTCTTACATTATTAACCTCTCCAATAATCGAGAAAGCGCTTTACATTTTTATTGTAACTAACTTTTTTTATTTTTTCAAATAATTATATGCAATTCTCAATTTGTAAAATTAAGCATCTCGTATTAGACGAAATGTTTTCAATAAGTGTAAATAAGTTTTAACGCTTAAAAAATTGTGATGCTTTACGAGCTTTCTTAAGAACTGGTTTGGAAAGTATGGGTTTCAGTTGAACTAAAAACAGCGTAGCATCAGCATCAAGCACTCACAGAATGCTATCTATTTTTCAAAAAACTGAATGAGTTTGATATAGATATATTTGTTTTAATGACCACTATCTAACATTTTTAGAAATAGGCTTAAAAGCCTTATTAATTCAAGGTTTACATGACGAAATAGTTATAAAAAAAATGTAATGTTTATAAAATGTGGGTATCATTTTGGGTATCAATCGCACTGAAAAATTTATAGGAAAAGATCTTTTATTTTTTTTAAAAAAGTTAATAAAATATCTTGATTTTATTAACTTTAGTTGTATAATCAATACATAAGGTTAAGGAGGAAACCTTAGACAAGGAAACTAAAGAAAGGAAAAATAAATGTTAAGGCGAAGAAAAAAGCCAGTCAAGACTAAGACGAATAAGCTAGTAGTAAAAATAAACTTGTTCATCATTAGTATTGAGTGGCACATCGAATTCGGATAGTGAACGATCACTATCCACCCCTTGTGGGGGCTTGCTTTAATTATAACAGGTATCGTGATGAAAGTAAAATTTAAGGTAAGAAAAACCACAGCTAGTGAAAAACTTGAGTTTGTTTTAGGTTTTTTGTTGATCATAATAATCATTTGGTTTTTTGCGAGGTAAATATGTTAGTTGATATCAATGCTATTAAATGGCTACTAGAAAATGCCACAGCCTATTCTATTAGTAAAAATTGTGGATTATCCACCCAAGCTGTAGACAAATATAAGAACGGTATCTCTGATATTATGAATATGCGTTTGAAACACGCAATTAAAATGACAGAATACGCTAATCAGTTTAAAAAAGAAAAGTGATGGTTATACAATCATCACTTTTTTGATACAAAAATACTTTTTTGTTAAGTATAATCTTTTCAGATAATGACTGTAAATATCTTTCAGATAGCTTAATTTTTGTAAGATTTTTAAAGGCTATACGATAATTTCTTTGTATAGGAAAGTAAGGCGAATCATTAATAAGAATTGGAAAGTCAAATAACCGACCTATTTAATAATAGGCCGGTTATATTTATTTATATCAGTTTATTACTTGTTTTGAATCGCTTCCTTTACTTGGGCAATAGTGACAGGTTGAGAGTCTTTATAAATGACTTTTTCCCCTTTAATATCAAGAATTTCTCCGACTAGAGGTTCGCTACTATCTGCAGATTTAACAGAAAACCCGCCACCCATGTTTTCAGGATAGGCAATGATAGTATCCTGATCTGAAAATTGATTTAACATTTCCAAGAGAGTAGAATCTTTAGAAGCTTGTTTTACCATTATCTCTAGAGTTGGTGGTTTCGCTTGGATATCCTCGCCTTTATCATTTGCAAATATTATGTTACTTCCGATAAGGACAGAAGAAATTAGAGTAACGATAAAAGCACATGTAGTGAATTTCTTGAGCATGTTGAGTCTCCTTAATAAACCTCGCCTTTCGTAGTTATTAGTGTAGTGTAAAATGCGAAAAGATATATCGTTTAGTTCTAACACATTAAACCAGAGAAATATAGTTTCCTAACTTTTTCCTTTCTATCTCTGTTTAAGCGGTAGTCCTTCCAATATAATTGTACGCTCTTTTGTTTGAAATGCAAGAAAAGAGAATTCCCAATTTGTAAAATTAAGCCAGACAGAAAAAGCATCCCGTATTAGACGAAATGCTTTCAATAACTGTAAATAAGTTTTAACGTTTACTAAGTTGTGATGCTTTACGAGCTTTTTAAAGCCTGGTTTGGAAAGTATGGTTTTCAGTTGAACTGAAAACAGATATCTACTCCTATAGTATAGCATATTTGGTGCTGTTTTCACTACTATTCCTGCAACTTTAGTGTATGAATATTTGTAAATTAACGAAATTTTAAAAGCATTCCATCGTCATGAAATGCTTTTAAACTAAATGATTCTAACATATTTATAAGACTAGTTTTCTTCAGTTTTGCTAGTCTTTTCTTTGTTCTCTTCTTTTTCAGCAGCACCATTGTTAACGGCTGACTTGAATTCAGAAAACATTTTTCCAAGCGAGTGTCCTAATTCAGGCAAACGCTTTGGTCCAAAGATTAAGAGGGCTCCCAGGATAATAATAATCAGGCCTGGTGCACCGATATCACGTAAAATTCCCATATTTATCTCCTTTTTTGTATACGGTTATAGATAATGCGACTGATGCCCAGACTCACTTCGTAGAGCAAGATCAGAGGCACAGTCATTGCTAGATCACTGATGAAATCAGCTGGTGTCAGGACGACTGCCAGTACCAGCAATAGAAAGTAGGCTATCCGGCGATAGCGCCTTAACCAGTCTGGCGTTAAGATATGAATCGAGGTCAAAAAGGCTACAAGGACTGGCAATTCAAACAAGACACCCAAAGGAACGGTTGTATGAAAGATGAAGGTCAAGTAGTTCTGTGCCGTTAACTGGATGGTAAACTGTCCTTGTCCCAACTTCAGGAGTACCTCTAGGATAGCTGGACTAACCAGATAATAGCCAAAGAGCAAACCTAGCAAGAAACATATCAAACTAGCGGGCACATAGAGCAGAATAGCTCCTGCTTCTCCTTTTCTCAAAGCTGGTTTTACAAATTGCCAGACTTGAAAGAGGGTGAAGGGCAAGGTGATGGTAAAAGCCATCAAGCTTGCCAATTGCAGGTAGATGCTTAAAATGTCATTAGGGCCAAGGACCAAGAGTTTTTCGCGAAAGCCAGCCGTCAAATAGGCATAAAGCTGATCAGAAAACAAGAGGGCTCCACAAAAAACAAGGAAAAAACAAAGGATACAAGCGATGAAGCGTCGTCTAAACTCGCTTAAATGCTCTACAATTGTGAGCATTCTATCTTCATTTTTCATGCTGTTTCACCGTCACAATCACGATAATAAGAACGAATAGAACTTGACAAGTAAGAACTTCCCAACTTGGATAAATCCCTGCCCAATCGATGGTCGGGAAATTACTCAAGATATGATTGGGAAGCATATTGGTTAATTGGAGCGCGTGTAGGCTCACCCCTAGCATCTTAAAGGCCAGGGCGTAAATCATCCAAGTCAAGAGGAAGAAAATCTTATGTGGCTTGACCAGATGACTTGCCTTGGTCATGAGAATGGCGATAATGGCTAAAACTGCAAGAGCCAAGCCGATCCCTAGGAAGAAATCAAAGGAGCGAATACGAGGGAGGATTCCCACATAGAAGAGAATGGTCTCAGCTCCCTCACGGAAGACAGCTAAGAAACTGAGGGCAAACATGGAAATGAAACTTCCAGTTGCTGTCACAGCCTTCATCTGACTTTCCATGAATTGGTTCCATTTTTTTACAGAGGACTTGCGATGCAACCAAATCCCAATGACAATCATCATCCCTACTGCGATGATCCCTACTGCTCCTTCGATGACCTCACGGTTGGAAGCCGAGGTAACAGCTGGGAATAAGAATTGAAGAGCAACTGCAATGGCTGCACTAGCCAGGATTCCTAAAAGAGCCCCTGCATAGACCCATTTCAAACCTTTGAATAGTTTTGCTGACTTGAGAACTGTCACCAAAGCCATGACAATCAAAAGCGCTTCGACTCCC
Organism: Streptococcus sp. 1171_SSPC; assembly: GCF_001069335.1. Lineage (NCBI taxonomy): Bacteria > Bacillati > Bacillota > Bacilli > Lactobacillales > Streptococcaceae > Streptococcus > Streptococcus sp. 1171_SSPC. Next base: position 9,209 of record NZ_JWAK01000013.1, on the reverse strand, counting down.
TCGCGTAAGAGGATCAACATAGCGTCAACCGCAGAATAGGAGGCGGTGGTATCAATAGAAGACAGATCACTAATCAGAGCTTCCAGTTGCTTTTGATACTTGCTTTCGTTGCCCTTGACCATGATGACAGGACTTTGACTTTCCACCCGAGTATAGAGACCAGGATTGGTCGTGCTGACATCGCCCTCGATCGTTGGCCAAATGGTAATGAACTCCTTCATGACTTGACTAGCTTGGCTAGCGTCATTGACTTGGAAGAGGCTCAGAGCTTTCTTAAGGAGCTTGATCCCGTCTGAAAGGGTCAAATTGGAGCTTGTTTCCTCAATTTTTTCCCCACTGATAAATTGATCCAACACATTTTTTAGGTCATTGTAAGAAGATTGGATGGAGTCAAAGTTTGTAGGCTCTGTTTCGATCGCACTTCTCAAGAAGGAAATGGCTGTTTCTACCTTTCCGTAATAAGCGGTACTGTGATCTCTGACAACCGCTTCATTCCGGGTCCAGGTGTTGTTTAAATCAGCGTAAGCCTTTCGTGTCGCTTGGAGATCCTTTACTGTGATTGCCTCTTGTAGCTTCTCAAAGTAAGGCTGCAAGCGAGTTTCTAGCTTCTCCTTTTCAGCATCCAGATCGACTGGATTTTGCTCTTTTTCAAAGGCTAGCAAGGAAGTAGAGACAGTCACCAATTGCTTTTCTGTGATCTCGCCTTCCAATTCCAGACTTTTCTGGACTTCTTTTCCTGCCTTCGAATCATGATTGGCTTTCTTCAGAAACTCTTCTTTTATCTCTGATACTAGCGTGTGGGCCTTTTCTTGATCCTTATCCTGAACCGCTGTCGTTGCATCGGCGATTTTGATAAAGAGATCACTATAAGACTCAGCTTGGACGGGGGTGACGATGAAAAAGAGACAGGCTACTAGGACGACTAACAATTTATTCAAATAAGTCTTGACCAATGTATCCTCCTTCCTTCACACCTCCGAAGCAGGCAAAGAGGCCACTGCCAATATGGGTCACATATTCATTCATCTTATCGTCTGCCCCAAGATTGGTTTGGATTTTCACAAAGCGGTCTGGATCCTTTTGAAAAGCAATAAAAAGCAATCCTGCATCAAACTGTCCCGTCTTCGGATCAATTCCATCAGAGTAAGAATAAGAGCGTCGCAAAATTGGCAGATCCACTTCTTTAGCCAAACGGACATGTGAGTCAACTGGTAAGAGAGAGAGGTCCACTTCGTCAAACTCGTTTTTCTTTCCAAATGGTGCGCCACTTTCTTTATAGCGTCCAAAGGTATTTTCTTGCTCCTGCAGGTTGGTCCGATCCCAGGTCTCTAGGTGCATGATAATCCGGCGGACAGCCATATAAGAGCCGTTTTTCATCCAATCTTGACTATCAGCCCAGACGACTTTATCGAAATCTTTCTCTGTCGTAACATTGGCAGTCCCATCCTTAAAGCCGAAGAGGTTCCTTGGAGTTTCCATGCGATCCCCAATAGCAGCAAATCCTGATTGGCTCCATTTCATGGTTACCTTATTGCGTCCTTTACGGATCAAGTTGCGGACAGCATGAAAGGCCACCTGCTCATCATCTGCACATGCTTGGATAACGATATCACCACCTGTATACTGATCTCTCAACTGTTCCTTAGGAAAAGCTGGCAGATCCCGGAAGAGTTTGGGACGTTTCTTCTCAAGGCCTAATTTAGTCAAAAAGCTAGCTGAAACACCAAAGGTTAGGGTGAGGCGGTAAGGATTTAGTCCGACAGTTTCCCCAGTGTCACTTGGTGGCAAGAGAGCGTTGGAACCATCCTTTTTGACCAGTTCGCCATTAACTAATTTCTGGCTATAATCTGTCCATTCTTTAAACAACTGAATCAATTCGTTTTTATCTGTCGTCCGGAGATCGAGCACCACAAAATAGATATTCTTCTGCATGGGCGTGGTAATCCCTGCCTGATGCTTGCCGTAAAAACTAATTTCTTCTTGACCGTCTGCGATATTTTTGGAACCTTGTTCCTTATTAGCGAAAAAAGCAGAAGCACCGGATAGACCAAGTGCTAAGCCTGCTCCCCCAATACCTGCTTTTTTCAGAAATTCGCGACGATCCATCTTCTTTTCAAAAAATTTATCGTCTTTTGTCATTGTTATTTACCGTTTAAAATGATTCCCATTTGAGAGAGTGGTTCTCCCAATTTTGTTACTGCTTCTGCTAGTTCTTTGGTATCTTTTTCTGTTAGATCAGTATATGATTTATAGTTAGATTCATCCGTCATATGTTTGTCTAACAGGTCATTCACAGCCTTGAATTCTGTTTCAAGGGTTTTCACTAGCTTGGCATCCTTCTTCTCAATAAGAGGTTTGAAGAGAGCAAAGATCTTCTCAGCCCCTTCGATATTGGCACGGAAGTCATATAGATCTGTATGAGAGAAAATCTCTTCTTCCCCAGTGATCTTTTGTGTCGCCACTTCATTCAAGAGGTCAACCGCACCTGTCAACATCAAATCTGGCGTCACTTCTACTGTCGCAATCTTAGCTTTCAGCTCTTTGATATCCTTGACCAATTGCTCTGCATATTTTTCAGTACCCTCGGTTGTATTTTCTTCCCACAAGATGCGTTCGATACGGTGGAAGCCAGACCAACCTTCTTCTGATTTGTTTTCATCAACATAGTCAACAAGTCGGAAGTCAATCTTGACATCAGACTCTCCAAAACTTTCAGCGATTGGTTCAGAACGTTCATAAGACATCCGAATCAACGGATAGACTTTCTTCGCTTCTTCTAGGTCACCACTTTTGAGGACTCGTTGAAATTCTTCCGTGTCTTTCAACAATTGATCAATTTGACCTTGCACAAACTCCTTGTATTCACTTGTCGCTTGATCCAAGGCTTTTTGGTCTTCTTTAGACAATTTCACTGTCGAAGAGGAACTATTTGTAGTTGTGTTTTTTGAAGATGTATTGGCACAGCCTGCTAATAAAGCAACGGATAAGAGTGTTACTGCAATTTTTTTCATGAGTCTTTTCTCCTGGATTCGTTATTTTTCGTAGTCTATTATAGCAAAGATTTTCTCATTTTTCAATAATTGTCAGAAAACTTTAATAAAATGAATTAGAGGAGTAATTCTTTCACCCGGCCGATATCTGTCTCTTTTACCACGAGGTAGATACTATCTCCTAGATAGAGGCGGGTGCTACCATGTACCGTACTGTTTTTTCCATTATGCTGATGAGTTGTGATCAGGAGGTCTCTCGGTAGATCTAAATCTCGAACCTGACGGCCAGCTATTTTCTCTGATACTGGAATTTCGATCAGGGTTAAGACATCTGAACCGCTAGTCACCTCAGGCATCAATTGCTCCAGCATAGCTTCGTAGACAGGGGCTCCTTTTAGCAGATCCATAGTAATGTAAGCTGTCAAAGTCACCAAGCCGATCGGCATCAAGGTTCGTATATCTCCTACCATTTCGGTCACTAGAATCATGGCTGTCAAGGGCGCTTTTGAAATGGCACTGAAATAACCACTCATTCCCAATATGACAAACAAGGGCAGTTGATTAGAATGTATGAGACCAAACCTCAATAAAACAGCCGCAACAAAGGCTCCTAAAACAGAGCCTAGAGCTAGAATCGGAAGGAAGATGCCACCAGGAAGACCACTACCGTAACTGATCATACTCCAAATAAATCGCACCCCAAAATAAAAGATGAGCGTTTGGATACTAAGTGGGACATGGGCTAAATCCAAAACCAACTGATTGCCGCCACCAAGTAAGTGAGGGAAATAATAACCAATCGGTATGATCAAAAGAAAGGCAAAGAGTGGAAAATAGGGAGCAGTCACCTTGAAACAGCTACCAAGCTTTTGATAAACACGACCAATATTTAAAACAGCAACTTCATAGAAATAACCAGTTAGGCCAAGAAAAATTCCCATGACTAAGAAAATCCAATAACTGGATAAATCAATATGAGGGATATGGTCTGGCATGTTTAAAACGGGTGTTTGACCGAAAATATTGAGGGAGACAAAATTTGCAACCAAACTCGCAGCCAAAGTCGATACCCAGAAGACCCGAGAAAAGTGATGGTAGACTTCCTCTACTACAAAAAGAAGACCCGCAATCGGCGCATTAAAGGCTGCTGCCAAACCCGCAGCGGCCCCACTGGCAATCAAGGCCCTTTCTTCTACTGGACTAAGAGCAAGTTTCTTGGCCAAGCCCTTTCCTCCCATGGCGCCAAGCTGAATACTTGGTCCTTCACGACCTAACATTAAGCCACTTGCAATTGAAAGTATTCCTAAAATGTATTTTTGCCAAAGTGTAGTCCACCAGTCTATTTGAAGCAATCCTTTTAATTCTGCTTCCACTTGGGGAATACCGGATCCCTTTACGTTTTTGTTTTTTTTGATCAGTTGGCTAGCTAGTAGAATAATAAAAAGATACATAGAAAGAATAATGACCCAATTGATCGGACTTCTTCCTAGATCCTTATACAACCCCTCCACAAAATGAAAGAAATGCTCAATAAAAAAGCGAAAACTCGAGACGATGGCGCCAACTACGAGTCCCACTAAAACACCTCTGCTAACCTGAGATAAAATAGAACTTGAGGTCGATTGAAATTCTTTTTGGATCTGCTGACTTTGTTTCATAAATTCACTTAAACTCCAAGATTTGTTGCCTTTATTATACTACTTTTTCACAGCTCTTGAGTATGAGATCATCAAAAAAACGCCCTCTGAGCGTTTTTTTGAACTTCATTATTTAGCAGTAAGTGCTGCCATTGTGATGTAGTTGTATGGTTTATTGAAGTGTGGCAAGAAGAACAAGTCTGTCAAAGCCAATTTTTCAATCGTTACATGCTCTTGGATTGCCAATGAGAACATATGGATACCCATTGAGATTGCAGCATCTCGTGATACCATTTGAGCACCAAGGATTTCACGACTATCTTGATCATAAACGATCTTGATAGCAACTTCATGGTTGTCATGTTTGATAAATTCTGGTTTTTGAAGATCGTTGAAGCCAGTTTCAACAGCGTTGTAGCCTGCTGCTTTTGCTTTTTCAAGAGTCAAACCAGTTGAAACCATGTGAAGTCCATAGATAGAGATACCGTTAGAACCTTGCACACCGATTCCTTCAAGCTCATGTCCGCAAGCGTTATAAGCACCTACGATACCAGTACGTACCGCGTTTGATGCAAGAGCAATGTAGCTAGTGTCTTTACGAGCATTGTCATAAACAGTCGCACAGTCACCTACAGCGAATACACCTGGGATTGATGTTTCTTGCTTCTTGTCTACAAGGAAGGCACCGTTGCGGAAGAGTTCGATCTTACCATCAGCAAGCGCTGTGTTCGGACGGAAACCAACAGCAAGAATAACCATATCAACGTCGAATGTTTCTTTGTCAGTTACCAAACGCTCTACTTTACCGTCACCTTGGATAGCTTTAACAGTTTGACCAAGTGCCAAACGGATGTTGTGGTCTTCCAAGTTCTGAGCCATCATTTGAGTGAAGTCTTTGTCGTAGTATCCGTTCAAGACAGTGTCTACGATATCAACAAGGACCACTTCTTTTCCAAGGCGTTCGAATGCTTCAGCAAGCTCAACACCGATGTAACCACCACCAACAACAGCGATACGCTCAAGGTGTTTGCTCTTATCTTCAAGTTTGTTAATCACTTCTTCAGCGTTTTGGTACAATTTAACGAATTGCACATTTTCAAGAGTCGCTTTGAATTCACGGTTCCCTTTAACAATTTCAACACCTTCGATTGGTGGCAAGATTGGAGTTGAACCAGTTGCGAAGATCAATTTTTCATATGATTCTTTGTGCTCTTTTCCGTCAACTTCAGCAGTTACAACTTTGTTGTCGTAGTCGATCGAAAGAACTGGTGAGTTCATGTAAACTTTAGCGCCTTTTGCTTCTAATTTTTCTTTATCAGAATAGAACAAGCCTTCAGGGCCGTCAATTTGTTCACCAATCCAAAGAGCCATTCCGCATCCAAGGAATGAGATATTTGAGTTTTGGTCAAAAACAACGATTTCATTTTCGTTTCCAAAATTATCCAACATTGTGTTGATACATGCAGTTCCAGCGTGGTTAGCACCCACAACTACGATTTTACTCATAGAAAAAATCCTACCTTTAATTTTATTTACCATACAATTATAACATGAAAATGATATCGTTTCCAATTTTTTTGCTTACAATTTGTGATAATATTTTCAAATCAATCTGCATAAGTCCTGAAAAATGTCAATAAATTTGCTTGGAGGGATTGTGAAATGGCTTTCTTTTTGATAAACTTAAAGTAGGTGAATATTGGAAAGGTGGTTTACTATTTGTGGAACTAACTAGTCGATCCGAACGCCTAATGGGCTCCACCATAACCGTTTCGATTTCTCATCAACAAGCTGACCAAATACTGGCCGATTGCTTTAGTCTCCTGCGATCCTATGAGCATCGCTTTAGTGCCAATGACCCTTCTTCTGAATTGATGGAGGTCAATCAAAAGGCTGGCATTGAGCCCGTAAAGGTTCATCCTGATCTTTTTTCACTGATTGCTCTAGGGACCAGACATAGTCAGGCGCAAGAAAGTCATTTAAACATTGCGATTGGTCCACTTGTCCAAACTTGGAGAATTGGTTTCTCTGATGCTAGGAAACCTGATCAAATGGAAATTGAACAAGCCCTAACAGTCATTGACCCTCATCAGATTTGCTTAGATCCGAATCACCAAACAGTTTTTCTCAAAAGAAAAGGGATGAAAATTGATCTAGGTGCTTTAGCTAAGGGATTTAGTGCTGATTTACTGGCTAGTTATCTCAGGAGTCAGGGGATTGAGCAGGCTTTGATTGATTTGGGAGGAAATATTCTTACCCTTGGGTTAAACCCTGTCAGTCATCGCCCTTGGAGAATTGGGATTCAAAATCCCCAGCTTCCCAGAGGGGAACATTTACTAGTTCTATCTGTAACTGATAAGTCTGTCGTGACATCAGGGACCTATGTTCGTCACCTCGAGGTTGACGGCCAGTCCTTCCATCATATTTTTGATCCTCTAACTGGCTATCCTGTTGAAACGGAACTGGCAAGTCTCACGATTATTTCTGATCGATCAGTCGATGGGGAGATTTGGACTACGCGCTTGTTCGGTGAAGAACCGAGCGACATTTTAAAGATGGTTGAAACCTTACCTGGCATTGATGCTATTTTAGTTTATCAGTCAGGTCGCCTGGCCTATACTAGTGGGCTTCATGATTATTTGTAATTTTATTTTCAGAAAGGAATTTCCATGACAAAACTTATTGCGATCGTTGGAACAAACTCCAAACGTTCAACAAACCGCCAACTGCTTCAATACATGCAAAAGCATTTTGCTGACAAAGCAGAGATTGAGTTAGTTGAGATTAAAGATATCCCTGTCTTCAACAAGCCAGCTAACAAACAAGTCCCTGAGACTATTTTAGAGATTGCTGCGAAAATCGAGGAAGCTGATGGTGTCATCATTGGCACACCAGAATACGACCACTCCATCCCTGCCGTCTTGATGAGTGCACTTGCTTGGCTATCTTATGGCATCTACCCACTCTTAAGCAAACCAGTGATGATCACAGGTGCTTCTTATGGTACACTTGGTTCATCTCGTGCTCAATTGCAACTTCGTCAAATCTTGAACTCACCAGAAATCAAAGCAACTGTCCTTCCAGACGAATTCTTGCTTTCTCACTCTCTTCAAGCATTTGATCAAAATGGTGACTTGGTAGATCTTGACGTCATCAAGAAACTCGACGCCATCTTTGATGATTTCCGTATCTTTGTTAAAGTTACTGAAAAATTGCGCAACGCTCAAGAATTACTTCGTAAAGATGCCGAAGACTTCGACTGGGAAAACTTGTAAGATAGGAGACATACTAGCATGAAATTTGTAGGACTTGTAGGATCGAACTATGACCAATCATATAACCGGAAACTTTTGGAATTCATCCGTCGTCATTTTAAGATCAAATTTGAATTAGAAGTTCTTGAAATCGACGAAGTTCCAATGTTCAACCAGGATGAAAAATGGGACGAAAGCTTCCAATTGCGTCTCCTCAACAATAAAATTACCCGTGCCGATGGTGTGATTATCGCAACTCCTGAACACAACCACACCATTTCAGCAGGACTAAAATCTGTTTTAGAATGGCTTTCCTATGAAGTACATCCATTTGAAAGCAAACCTGTTATGATCGTGGGTGCTTCTTACTACGACCAAGGTACTTCTCGTGCCCAAGTTCACCTTCGTAAGATTCTGGATGCTCCAGGTGTCAATGCCTATACACTTCCAGGGAACGAATTCCTTCTCGGAAAAGCGAAAGAAGCTTTTGACGCAGATGGCAACATCATCAACGAAGGAACTGTAAAATTCCTTGAAACTTGTTTAGATAACTTTGTGAAATACGTAGGAGTCGTTTCTAAATTGAAAAAACCAAAACCAATTGAACCAGAAGATTTGGATTGCGGAAAACCAATCGCTACTACTATTACTGAGGTTGATCCGGATGATCCAGATTGGGTAGAAAAAGTTGCAGAAATTACAGGGGCTGTATCTGGTGATACTTATGTCAAATTGGACCACGGTATCCTGACAGTTAACCAAATTGATATGTTCTTGAAAGCTATGCCTTTTGAATTGACATATGCGGATGACAACAACCAGTTCCTTTACTACAACAATGCCCACCAAGACCCAGATACCATGTTTGCAAAACGCGTGCCACCTCAATCTGGTAGCCGGATGTCAACTGTTCACGGTTCACTTCCACCAGCACGTATGAAAAACGTTGAATGGGTCATCGGTACTCTTCGCAATGGAAACCAAGAATATGTTCGTACCATTGTTCCAGGATCTCCTGAAGGCGTAATCAATACTCACAACTACCAAGCAATGTACTATCCAGATGGTTCTTATGCTGGTATCAATGAGATCGTCTTTAACTTCCAACCATGGTTGGACTGGTATCTTCAAACAACCGGTCAACGCCTTGTAGGTGGTAGCGGACCATTTGCTCCTGCTGCTGGTCATGGGGATGCTGATGCAACTTCAGGTGCTTCAGATGCTGGAGGACACGGTGACGGAGCTGCCGATGCTACATCTGGTGCAAGTAACTAATAAAAAGAGGCTAGGACAAAAGTCCTAGCCTCTCAATTGTCTTTGGATTATCG
>NZ_JWAK01000012.1:11726-68667 GCF_001069335.1 Streptococcus sp. 1171_SSPC | reverse complement strand
GTGACTTAGCATCTACTGAAGCTGCTGGTTGACCATTTTCATCAAGAAGGGTAATCGTATCCTTGTCGATTGGCGCAACTGGATCACCTTCTGTGAAAGTAACTGTACCAGTTTGAACTACACCTTGAGGGGCTACTGATTCAGCAGGTGACGCTGTTGGTGTCACAGGTGTTACGGTTGGCGTGTAAGTTGCAGAAGCTTTTGTTCCGTTCATGTCTTCACGAACTACAGTTACTGCAGGTGCTTTACCAACAAATGATTTTTCTGGTACAAATGTAACTGTTCCATCTGGAGCTACTGTGTAAGTACCTACTCCTTCAACCTTCTTACTTGTAGTTCCATCATCAAATTTAGCCGGAACAGCTTCGTTAATGGCTACAGTCTTTTCAACACCATCAATTTCAGCAGTACCACCTTTAAATTCTGGTTTACCTTTTTGAGTCGCACCTTGAACATTTATAGTTTCTGCTGGTGTTGCGGTTGGGGTTACTGGAACGATTTCTGGTGTGTAAGTTGTATCCACCTTGATACCGTTTGAACTTTCAGCTTGAACCTTAGCTGGGGTTACTTTACCAGTGTATGATTTGTCTGTTGGTGTGAAGGTTACTTGCCCTGTTACTGGATCAATAGAGAAAGTACCAATTTCAGTTGTACCATCTTCAGCAAAGGCTGGTGTGCTTGAAACTTCGTTACCATCTTTATCTAGCAATGTGTAGCTATTGTCTTTAATGGTAATAGCTTTATCTTCACCATTTACTTGAACAGTAGTTCCTGCAAAGGTTGGTGTCCCTATTTGTGTTGCACCTTGGATATCTTTAGAAGTTGCAGGGTTTGCAGTTGGAACTGCTGGCACAACAGTTGGTGTGTAGGTCGCATCTGAAGTAATGGTTGCAGTCTTACCATTAGCATTTGTAATAGTAGCAGTTGCCTGAACAGTTACGCCTTTTGCAGTACCAACAAAGTCTTTTTCTGGCGCAAATGTTACTGCTCCAGTCGTTGGGTCGATAGTATAGCTACCTTCACCTGCTACTGTCACTGTTGTTTCATCAGTTGGTTGACCAGTTGCGGGATCCACCAATTTCTTTCTTGTGATTTCAGCAGTCTTGTCGTTGCTCAACTCAAATGTAGGAGTTTGTGTTTGAGGAACGTTTTGAACATCCACAGAAACCTTGTCTGTAGGAGTCACTGTGATTGGAGTAACCGTTGGTGTGTATTTAGCTGTAGCAGTCTTGATGTACTCCTGTTGGATCTTACCATCTTTGTTTCGACCAACTGGCGCTGACAATGTAACATCCACACCTTTAGCTGTACCAGTAAAGCTTGGTTCTGGAGTGAAGGTTACTTCACCTGTTGAAGGATTGATCGTGTATGTCCCTTCCCCTTCAACTGTTACAGATGGCTCATCAATCGTGCGACCTGTAGCTGGATCTACCAACTTAGCAGGATATTCTGCACTTGGAGTGATTGCAATCTTGTCACCATTTGAGTTAGTCGCAGTTGTGTTAAAGGTCGGTGTTTCTTTTTGAGTTGCACCTTGAATATCTTTAGAAGTCTTGTCAACCCCTTCAATGTCAATCGGTGTTACAGTAGGAACATATTGACCATCCATAGTATTTAATTGGCCATTCACATTAGGCTCGCTGTCTGGGAATTTTGTTGACCAACCAGTATCATAGCCATTATTATCTGAACGACGGATAGAGATACCATCAGCTGTTCCTAGGAAGTTATCTTCTGGGATAAACTCAACGTCTACATCTTTGCCCTTAGCAGTAATCTTGTATTTACCTTGTCCTTGAACGACGTAGTAACCGTCTGCGTCAAGGGTTGCGCGGTTGCCATCTTTGTCAACGATGTATGGTTCTACAGTTTCATCAATAACAGCATTAGAATCACGTTCAAACTTGTGTTCTCCACGTGCTGTAAAGGCAACAGTTGCTGATTGTTTCGTACCTTGAGGGCCACTTGTTTCCTTAAATTCTCCTTTTGGTGGGTGGGTGATTTGAGTCTTGAAGTCTTCTACTTCACCTGAGAAGGCCATGCCAGTTGGGCTTTCGATCTCGTTCGCTTTCTTAGCGATACGAACACGAGCACCTAACTCTTTAACGCTTGGGTCGACGTAAGTCTTGCTGTTTGCAAAGGTCAACTCAACAGTACCATCTTGTGTGATTGTAGCGAGATTTGAGCGTTCATCTTCATCGAATTTACCATTTTGGTTAAAGTCTACCCAACCATAGATATGTGCTTCTGAAGCTCCATCCGTATGAGCTTGAATTGACATCTTGTAGTTACCTGGTTTGGTACGGTCCATTTGGATCATCTCATTGGTTGTCCCTTTGAGTTCCTCTGGAAGCAATTGGTTAATTCCTTCATCGGCCGTAGTTGCCTTATCATCACCGAACCAGTCTTGAGTGGTGTTCTCATCCATATCTGGGCTCACGTTACCAATGTACGGTTGATTTACTTTAGCTCCAGTAACACCGTCTACAGTTGCAATGGTATGGACTGCCTTACCATATGACTCAGGAGCATCCCCTTCATCAAGTGGGAAGAATCCTAGCATTGCTGACTGTTTACCAGCTGAAGCGATATAAAGTCCCACTTCAGATGCTCCACGTGTCATAACGAGTGGAACTGTTCTATTTCCTTCAGAAATGTTTGGTCCAAAGATACCGGTTCCTAGACCACCTGTAACTTGGTCAGGATTTCCAAAGTACTTCCATGCTACTGGTTTCTTATCTGGTCCAGCTTGAGTAGAATTATCACGAAGTTGTCTTAGGTTAATGTTATTATATTTAGGTTTAGAACCAAAAAGATTCTCTGTATCTTGTGGTTCATAAGGAACAGAGGTAGCTGGTCTAGTAGTTTTCTTCCATTCCCCAATGTGCTGCCAACCTTGTCCGTTGGTAGTAAACATAACAAATTCACCAGGGTTAGCAGACTCACCATCAGCCATAACAATAGCTGGCTTAACTTTCTTTCCACGGAAGGTTGCAGAGATTTCAAACTGAATTCCAATATTCCCACCATTATATGCAGAACTCATGGTCGTCTTTTTGGCTTTCGTATCAACGTTTTCATGTTTGATTTCAGTCCAACGGTTTTGGGCATCAGCGATAACGTCGGCTTCTTTGCCATCAGCAAAATATTGCCTAGCAATTGGTGAAGTAACACCCTTTACATATCCATTTTTTGCATTTGGATCATAGGTCGCTTTTTCAGCTTCTGTAGCCCCTTGTTCTTCCATCCGTTTTTTATAGATTTCAGTTGCTTGGAATGGTTTCAAAGATTTGACTTTTACAGTAACTACATAACCAGGCATGATTTCCTTGGTATAGGTTGCCCCAACTTGAAGAGCTAAGGCCTCTTCTAGTTCATTTGGTTTAACTTCCTTTTTAGCGACTTGGATTGTTTTTGCTCCTGTCCAGTTAGCTACATCTCCAAAGTCCAACCAAGAGATTTGGCTAGTCATAGATTTAGCATCAAGATCTGTTGTAAAGCCAGGTTTTTCAACTTTTGGAGTTGAAGTTGCATCTTCAACATCATCCGCGATCAAGTTAGGATCGTTGGCGTCACCAAGAGCACGACGGCTACGACGGCGAACATCCGAGGTTGCTACTGGAACAGCTGGTGTTTCTGGCGCAGGTGCTACTACAGCTGCAGAAACTGTTTCTTTATTATCAGTTGCTGTTCCTTCTGTCCCTTTGTTACTTGGGTTTGTTGATCCTTCTGCCACTGCAGGAGTTGCTACTGGAGCCTTTTCTTCAACAGGAGCTGTTGTAGTTGGGGCTGTTTCTGGTGCAGTTACAGGAGCTTCAGCTTGGTATGTTGTAGCTGAAGTTGAAACTTCACTAGTTGTTGAAACGGGTGCTTCCGTTGTAATCGCAGGTTGGCCTGCTTCTTCTTTCGTTGCAACCCCTACTTGGTTCTCTGCGTTTTCATCAGCTGCGACGCTTGAAGCTGTCCCAACCATCACTAGCGTCCCTAAAAGAACCGAGCATACTCCGACATTCAATTTTCGAATTGAAAATCTACTAATACGATCATTGAATAAATCCTTACTCACTTAAATTCCTCCAAAAATTTTAAAACTTATATTTATATTTTACGGCTAATGCCTAACCTTATTAATTCTACCAAATTAATTTAACTATTCAAAATACAATGTCTCAAAAATTGATCAATTTTTTAAAATTTGACGATATTACTAATCATTAAATTTAAAAAATAGGAAGTACGAATCATTATTTAAAAAATAACAAACGGTCTTCCTATTTTTGTCAACTAACAATAATCTCTATATAGCTAAATCAAACTTCAACTGAGGTTTGACAGGATCATAATCCTCTAGTACAAAATCTTCAGGTTTGATAGCAAAGAAATCTGTACCATCTGGCACATTCAAAACCAAACGAGGCTTGCAATCAGAAGGCTCACGCCGAAGCAATTCCTCCGCCTGTTCGAATTGGTTATCATAGATGTGCAGGTTGTTAATAAAGTAAAAGAACTTGCCAACCTTCCAGCCAAAGTGCTTGGCAATCATCATTTGAAGAGCTACGTATTGCATGGCATTGATATGGTGCGCCACCAACATATCATTGGAACGTTGGGTCAAGGTCGCATCCAGATAGATTTCCCCATCTATACGGCGCACATCAAACATGGTTTGAAAAGCACAAGGTAAGAGCCCTTCGCTCTCCTCAAAGGCTTGGTAGTCCCATAGAGAAATGATATTGCGACGATTCCAGGGATTGGCTTCCAACTGTTTGAGAATTTTGTTGATGATGTCGTGCTTTTTAACGACAGCACCATAACGCTCTCCAATCGTTCCCGTGTCTCCCACTTCCCAATCATTCCAGTAACGGACCTGATACTTATCATTTAGGAGTTCCAGACTATTGGACTGGTCCTGGTAGATCCAGAGCATTTCCTTGATGGCTGACTTGATGGCGATAGGACGAAGGGTCGTAATAGGGAACTCGCCCTTGGCCAGATCAAACTCCATAAAAGCTCCCGTGATGTACTTGGAATTGGCAGTTGTGCCATCCTTGTACTTGGGCCGAGCTTGCTCAGACCAGACGCCCTCTTCCATAATTCTTCGAATATTTTCTTTAAAAAGGATATCTGCTTTTGTCATTCAATCTCCTTAAATACTGTAATACCTACATTATAACACAGGATAAAAGAAAAGAGGTCCAAATGATTCGATTTGGATCTCTTTCAAATAAATTCTATTGTAGGACAAGTGATGCAGCACCAATCACACCTGCATCATTTCCAAGATTAGCAAGCACCAGTTGGGTCGATGTACGAACTTGTGGGAAGGTATTTTCATCAAAGACCTTTTGAACTCCATCCAAGAGGAATTGACCGGCTGCTGATACACCACCACCAATGACGATGTTGGCTGGGTTCAAGACACTAGCGATGTTGGCACAAGCAATACCCAAGTATTGAGAGAAATGACGGTAGACAATCAAGGCCAACTCATCTCCATCTTTAGCAAGATCAAAGACTGTCTTAGCTGTAACTTCTTCGCCATCATCAATGAGACGTTTCAAGGTCGCATCTCCTGCATATTCATCTGCATAGCGACGAGTCAAATTGACAATCCCGGTTGCTGAGGCTACTGTCTCCAAACAGCCTTTCTTACCACAAGTACAATCAAATGGACGATCGAAGTCTACTGTGATATGACCAAGCTCACCAGCTACACCACCAGCACCGTGCAAGAGTTTTCCTTCCGCAACGATACCGCCACCAACACCAGTTCCAAGTGTCATGAAGACGACATCTGGTTGGTTTTCGCCAGCACCTTTCCAGCGTTCCCCAAGGGCAGCTACGTTGGCATCATTATCGATGAAGAAAGGAATTCCCAAGGCAGACTCAATATCTTTCTTGATCGGCTGTACGGTTTTCCAGTTGAGGTTGTATGCTCCAACGACAGTTCCTTCGAAGCGATCCACTGCACCAGGAGATCCCATCCCAATTCCAATAAAATCTTCTGCGGATAAGTTTAACAACTCCAAGTGGTGTTGAATGGAAGCGATGATATCAGGAACGATGTGGCTTCCTTCGTCAAGGATGTTGGTCTTGATAGACCACTTCTCTTGAATCTCTCCTTCTTGCGTCAAAATGGCAAATTTGACAGATGTTCCACCTAAGTCAATACCAATAATTTTTTTGGACATTTTATACTCCTTTGTTCCTATTCTCTTGACACTAGTATACCAAAATGTGAAAAGGGTTTCAATTATTTTTCAAGAATTCTCTCAATTTCATTTGCAAAAAAAGAACCTGTCTGCAAAAACACAGACAGATTTCTTTACTCTTCGTTATGAAGTTTTAAAAAGAGTCTCAAGGATTGAACGCCAATTATGAAAAAGAACAATCCCAAAATATGTAACAAGAAGATACTAATAGATAGAGGACTAACAATGAGAAACAATCCTGTAAACAATTGAATAAGCCCCCAAAAAGTAAACTTCTTGGATAATTCTTCAGATCGTTTGGAAAGATAGTGAGCCTTACGTAAACTCAAAGCAGACTTATATAAGAGCCAAATTCCAAGTGTAATCGGAAAGACAATCGGCAAGGTCTTGTAGCCATATAGTAAGAGATAGACTGCAAAGACTAGCGAGACCACGCTTTGAAATAAATAGGGATCCGACAAGGTCGCTTGAGTCCGTAGACGGTAGTAACGCGACAAACGCGAAACTGAAATCAAGAAAAAGCCCAGAGAAATCAACCAACTAAAGGTGGCAATTTTTTCGATTGGATTCACAAAGAGAATAAAACCAATACCACAAAATAAAAATGATGACAATAACAGACTGTATTTGCTAATATGATGCATTCTTCCTCCTTTAGTTTTCTGCCAACTCACTCAAGTACTCATACCGTTCATATTTGGCTAAGAGCCGCTCGTTTTCTTCATCCATCTGACGTTGGAGACTGGCCAACTTACCGAAGTCAGAACCATTCTCATTCATCTCAGCCTCGATGGTTGCAATCTTGTTTTCAATCTCTTCAATCTCACTTTCAATGGTCGCCCACTCCTGCTTTTCCTGGTAGCTCATTCGTTTCTTTTCTTCTCGGACTTTGACTACCTTTTCTTTTTCAGGCTTGCTACTTTCAGCTACCACTTCTAGCTCAAACTTTTTCTCATCTAGATAGTCGGTATAGTTGCCGAAAAACTCACGAATGCTACCATTTTCAAATGCTAGAATCTTAGAAGCAACCTTGTCTAGGAAATAGCGATCGTGGCTAACGGTGATGACTGGTCCACCAAAGCCTTGTAGGAAGTTCTCTAACACTGTCAAGGTCGCGATATCCAAATCATTGGTCGGTTCGTCCAAGAGCAAGACATTTGGTTTTTCGATGAGAAGTTTCAAGAGATAAAGACGCTTCTTCTCCCCACCAGAAAGTTTCTCAATCAAGGTGCCATGGGTTGAACGAGGGAAGAGAAATTGCTCCAACAATTCGGCAATTGATGTAGATCCTGCGCTGGTCTTGACTTCTTCCGCTACTTCTTGGAGGAAGTTGATCATCCGCTTACTTTCATCCAAGCCTTCGATCTGCTGGGAGAAGTAGGCAATCCTTACCGTTTCTCCAATAATGACCTTTCCTGCAGTCGGTTGAAGTTTTCCAGCAATGAGGTTGAGCAAGGTTGATTTCCCAACTCCATTATCTCCCACAATTCCAATCCGATCTTTGTTTTGAACCAATAGATTAAACTGCTGCAGAATCGGACCTTGATCATAGGCAAAATCGACATCTTGAAATTCAATGACTTTCTTACCGATTCGACTGGTTTCAAAGGACATTTCTAGATCTGTTTCTGTAACCTGGTGAGATAGGTCCTTTTTGAGGTCGTGGAAACGATTGATTCGAGCCTGTTGCTTGGTAGCACGCGCCTGCGGTTGGCGACGCATCCAGGTCAATTCTTGCTTATAGAGTTGTTGCTTCTTGTGAAGAAGAGCCGCATCCCGTTCGTCCTGCTCTGCTTTTAAGAGAACGTAATCCTGATAATTTCCTTGGTATTCGATTAGACCGCCACGGTCCAGTTCGAAAATACGAGTCGAAATATTATCCAAGAAATAACGGTCATGGGTGATGAAAAGAACAGTTTTCTTAGAGTTCTTCAAGAAATTGGTCAACCATTCAATGGTATCAATATCCAGATGGTTAGTCGGCTCATCTAACAGCAACAAATCATGGTCTCCCAAGAGAACCTGTGCTAGCTGGACACGGCGACGCAGTCCGCCAGACAAACTCCCCACCCTAGCAGACAAATCCTGAATACCCAGCTTGGTCAGGACTGTTTTGACTTGGCTTTCGATTTCCCAAGCATTGAGAGAGTCCATCTCCGCCATGATTTTTTCCAGTTTCGCTTGCTGGCTCTCATCGTACCGGCTCATCAACAACTCATACTGACGGATCAATTGGAGCTCTTTCACGTCTTCTGACAAAACTGTATCGAGAACCGTCTTACTTTCGTCAAACTGGGGTTCTTGGGTAAGATAACCGATCTTATAGTCATTCTTTGTAGTGAAAGGAGACCGGTCTCCATCATAGCCCGAACGGCCCGACAAGACATCTAAAAGAGTTGTTTTCCCTGTTCCATTGACCCCGATTAGTCCAATTCTGTCTAAGTCATGGATGATAAACGAAATCTCTTTAAAGACCGTCTTATCACCGACTGACTTGGTTAGTTTTTCAACAATAAAATCACTCATGATTCTTCCTTATTCATTTCAAGATAGTGGGTCACAAAGTTTGAGATAGATTCCTTGTCATTTTCTAGTTCTCCATCAACGATGGCCCATTCAATAGCAGATAGCACTTGTCCTAGACTTGGACCTGGTTTTAAGCCGTATTCCTTCATCAGCATCCCACCGTTGACTACGATTTCGTGCTTATCATGGATAGCTAGAGAATCATACAATTCTTCGATGACTTGGTAATCTACGGGCAATCCATGAGCCTGACGCAGTTCTTCCGCTGACAAGAGAAGGCTACGGTCATAGCGATAGACATCCCGACGATTTAAACTAGCCTTTTCACGCAAACGGTAGATTTCAACCAACTGCTCCACCTTCTTAGCGAAGTCACGAGAGGTTTTCCATTTCTTGAAAAAAGCAGAGACCTTATTCTCGTCTAGGGTCAAGAGTAAAGCAGCCCAAGCTTGCTCGGAACTCGTAAAGGTATAATCCATGGACAGCTGGAACAGTTTCTCTAGTGACGATTGGCTATTTTGTAAGAGGGGAAGGTACTGATAGCTTTTGCTAGCAATCACACCTTCCAATCCCTTGCGCCAAAAAGGAGCTAAGAGGAGCTTATCCAGCTCAATAAAGACGCGTTCAACAGAGATTTTCTCCAACAAGGGAGCGCAATCTGTCATGGCCTTAAAAGTCTCTTCTTCTAGGTCAAACCCAAGACTGGCCTGAAAGCGAAAACCACGCATGATCCGAAGAGCATCTTCGTTAAAGCGTTCTGTCGCCACACCAACAGCTCTTAGGATGCGATTTCCCAAATCTTCCAGTCCATCGAAGAGGTCAATAATTTCCCCTTCTTCACTCAAGGCAAAGGCATTGACGGTAAAATCGCGACGCTTGAGATCTTCTTCTAAGGAACGGACAAAATTAACTGCACTGGGTCTTCGAAAGTCGACGTAGACATCCTCTGTTCGAAAGGTGGTAATTTCATATTCTTGATGATTTTCAAGAACCAGGACCGTCCCGTGTTCAATCCCGACATCAATGGTCCTCTCGAAAATAGCCTTAGTCTCTTCCGGGTAAGAGGATGAGGCAATGTCTACATCGTGGATGGGCCGACCTAAAATGGCGTCCCGTACAGAGCCCCCGACGAAATAAGCTTCATATCCAGCTTTTCGAATCTTTTCTAATATTGGCAAAGCCTCCTGAAATTCAGAAGGCAGTTTTTTTAATCTCATAATAGATGTTCTAAACCATAGACAAGCTCATGACGCTTGACTACTTCTTTTACTCCCAGATTGACCCCTGTCATGAAGGACACCCGATCGTAGGAATCGTGGCGTAAGGTCAATCCTTCTCCTTGACTACCGAAAATCACTTCTTGATGGGCTACCAGACCAGGCAAACGAACCGAATGGATGTGCATGCCTTGGTAGTTAGCACCGCGAGCACCTGGAAGGCTCTCTTCTTCATCTGGCGCTCCCTGCTCTTGTGGTTGACGGACCTGACTGATCAACTCAGCTGTCTTCACAGCAGTCCCACTCGGTGCATCCTTCTTCTTATCATGATGCAACTCGATAATCTCTACATTCGGGAAATACTTAGCTGCCTGCGCTGCAAATTGCATGAGCAAGACTGCTCCAATAGCAAAGTTTGGCGCGATAAGGCCTCCAAGATTTTTCTCACGAGACAATTCAATCAAGTCAGTGATTTCTTCTGTTGTAAATCCAGTTGTCCCAACCACAGGCGCTAGTCCATGCTCCAAAGCAAAGCGGGTATGTTCATAAGCAACTTTAGGGATGGTGAAGTCAATCCACACATCCGCATCCAGCGACAAAACCCCTTCTTTGTCATGAAAGACCGGAATACCCGCCAGCTCGTTTTCAGACGCATGGGGATCAACCAAGCCAACTAGTTCAAGCTCGGGGTCTTCTAACACCATGTGATAAGCCGCTTGGCCCATTCTCCCTTTAAAACCTGCAATCACTACTCTAATTGGCATGTTTTCTCCTTATACTTTCGGTACAAAACTGATAGCAACACTATGATTTCCTAAGTGCGTACCAATGACACTGCCAAAGGTCGCAAATGGAATCTCACCAGCAAAACCGTCTTGATGAAGAATATCTCGAAGCGTTTCTGCTTTATCCAGTGCATTCCCATGGATGATAATGATCTGATAGTCTTTATCTGCAGTTCCTTCTTTGACAATCTCAGCTAAGCGTTTGATGGCTTTTTTCTCAGTCCGGACTTTCTCGTATACCTCAATCACGCCTTCCTCGTTAAAATAGAGGATGGGCTTGATGCTGAGGAGATTCCCTAGAATCGCCGCTCCATTGGAGAGACGACCCCCTTTGACCAAGTGATTGAGATCATCAACCATGATGTAGGCAGAAGTCCCATCGATTTGTGTCTGGATGTTGGCTAGAATATCATCAAAAGAACGGCCTTCATCAGCCCATTTAACTGCTTCTTCAGCCATCCACCCAAGAGGGGCGCTGGTAATCTTAGAATCTGGAAAAGCGATCGTAAGATTTGGGAATTCATCTTTCATATACTGGATATTCTGATAGAAACCAGAAATACCAGAAGAAAGGAAAATCCCTAAAACATGGGTATAGCCTTTAGCCTCTAGTTGCGGTAAGAGTTCTTCTAATTCCGCGATACTAGGTTGGCTGGTTTTCGGAAGTTCAGAAGAAGCTTCCATCTTTTGATAGAACTCTTCTGCTGTCAGATTTTTACCTTCTACGTAAGATACTCCATCAATGACAACTGGAATATCTAGGACAAATAAATTATCGTGTCCTCTTGATTCATCTGATAGATAGGCAGAAGAATCTGTGATGACTGCTAATTTCATGCATTAAAACTCCAAATTAATCCCTGGTAAATCAAGGGCGATTTCAGTTACCTCATAAGTCAAACGATTCAGCATATTCAAGCAAGGACGAGCTAATTCTTCCACTTCTTCTTTGCTAAACTCACTTGGCTCGTTGACCAAACGGTTGTGAATGTGGTTGATTTGGGTAATGGTCCCGCTGATGACAAAGCCATCAAAGACAATCATATAGGTTAAAATAACGATTAAAGAGGTTGTCTTTAACTCTGTATCGCGTTGAATCAATTGAAAGTTGACGTCTACTTTTGTCTCGGGAGTTCCATTTTCTTTTTCCCATTCAAAGTTACGAGCATCATAATGATACTGGCTGACGAATTCTTTTTCACGTTGGATATCCATACTTGTTCTCCTAAAAATAAGCGTTATGAAAATTATACCATAAATTAAATCAAGATTCTATTGCAGAACCATGTCTTTTCACACTGTTTTCTATCAGAGAAAAAAGAAAAAGGCTGGGGAAATCCCAGCCTTTTCGTCATGTTTAGTTTTTAGGTTTGCGAAGCAATCCAAACAAGATACCACTTACAACTGCACCGATCAATACGAACAAGATGTAAAGAAGTGGATTTGATGTAAGAGCGATAACGAAGATTCCTCCGTGAGGAGCCATGAGTTTCAAGCCTGCAAGACCAACAAGAGCACCTGTCAATGCTGAGCCTGCGATGAAGCTAGGGATGGCACGAGCTGGGTCAGCTGCACCGAATGGAATGGCACCTTCTGTGATGAAGGAAAGACCCATAACAATGTTTGTCAAACCAGAATCGCGTTCTTCTTGTGTGAATTTATCTTTGAACAATACAGTTGCTACGAATACTGCCAATGGAGGAACCATACCAGCTGCCATAACGGCTGCCATAACAATAGAACCACCTGAAGCAACAGATTCAGCAAGTGTACCTGTAGCGAAGACATAAGCGGCTTTGTTAACTGGTCCACCCATATCGACAGCCATCATACCGCCGACGAGAAGTCCAAGAAGGACAGCTGAGCTACCTGACAAGCTTGAAAGGAAGTTGTTAAGACCAGTATTGATAGCAGCCATTGGAATATTGATGAGGAACATCAAGAATCCTGTCAAACCAACTCCAAGTAATGGCAAGAGAAGGATTGAACGGATACCATCAAGAGAGCGTGGAAGACCTGCTAGAGCTTTACGAAGAACAAGAATCACTCCACCTGCAAGGAAACCACCAACTAAGGCACCAAGGAAACCAGATGATACTGCACCTGGCAACTCACCTTTTGCAGCGCCGTAGGCGATATTTCCAAATGCTGATCCTGAACTAGCAATAGATCCAGCGATAAACCCTGCTACAAAACCAGGTTTTTCGGCGATTGAGAATCCGATGTAACCTGCAAGTACAGGAAGCATGAAGCCAAAGGCCGCTCCACCGATTGTTTTGAATTGAGCTGCTAATTCATGGTATGAACCAAGTTGGGACAATTGATCTTGAGGCACCCCAAGAATTTGGTCAATCAAGAAGGCAAGGGCAATCAAGATACCACCACCGATAACGAATGGAAGCATTTGAGAAACCCCACTCATCAAGTGTTTGTAGAAGGCTCCACCCAAGCTTAATTTTTCTTGACTAGCGCTAGCTTGTGCAGCATTTTCAGCGCGGAAGACATCTGCTTTGCCGTCCAAGATGGTTTGGATCAATTCTTCTGTTTGACGGATACCTGCTGCGACTGGTTTAGAGATCAATTTTTTGCCATCGAAACGAGCAGTTTCAACTGCCTTATCTGCAGCAATGATGACCCCTTCAGCTTTTGCGATTTCTTCAGCTGTCAGGCGGTTGCCGACACCAGATGCACCGTTGGTTTCAACACGGACCGTAACACCCATTTCTTCACCTTTTTTGATGAGGGCTTCTTCTGCCATGTAAGTGTGGGCGATACCTGTTGTACATGCTGTAACAGCAACGATGAGAGGCTTGTCAGATGAAGTTGCTTCTTTGACTGCTTCTGCTTTTTTCGCTTCTTCAGCTACAGCTTCTTGCTCTTCTGCATCAAAGGCTGCGATCACTTGATCAGGAGTGCTTGCTTGGCGAAGTTTGTCCGCAAATCCTGGTTTCATCAAGTATTTAGACAATTCAGCTAGGGCTGCCAAGTGAGTGTCGTTTGCTCCTTCTGGAGCTGCGATCATGAAGAACAAGTCAGTTGGTTGTCCATCAAGCGATGCATAGTCCACACCCTTGTTTGATTTTGCAAACAAGACTGTTGCTTCTTTGACTGCTTCATTTTTGCTGTGGGGCATAGCAATTCCGTCACCCAAACCAGTTGAAGTTTGTGCTTCACGGTTCATGATTCCAGTTTTAAAGGTTTCAAAATCTGTCACCACACCATTGTCAACGAGCGATTGGACCATCTCATTGATCACGCCCTCTTTATCTGTTGCCTGAAGGTCAAACAACATCACGTTTTTATTTAAAACGTCTTGAATTTTCATAGTTTTTCTACCTCTACTTTTTCATAAGTTTCTTTTATATAGTCAGCTGTCGCCAAATCATCTGAGAAGGTGGTTGCTGTGCCACAAGCCACGCCCCATTTGAAGGCTTCGATGACATCTCCCGTCGTTGCGAGATTCCCAGTGAAACCTGCCACCATGGAATCTCCAGCCCCGACAGAATTCTTCACTTGACCCTTGATTGGTTTTGCGAAGTATGTGCCACTAGGGCTTACCAGAAGAGCACCATCACCCGCCATGGAAATAATGACGTTTTGCGCTCCTTTGGCCAAGATTTCTTTGGCGTAGCGTTCAATTTCTGGCAACTCTGTCAAGGTAACTCCAAAAATAGCTCCCAACTCATGGTTGTTTGGTTTAACCAATTGGGGATTGAACTCCAAGGAATCAATCAAGGTTTGCCCTTCAAAATCACAAACCACTTGAGCACCTGTCGCACGAGTTGCTGCGATCAATTGTTTGTAAACGGCATTCCCAAGTGAAGATGGGGCAGATCCTGCAAAAACTACTACATCATCTGCTGTTAAGCTTGAGAGGATGCTGAGCAATTCTTGCAACTGAGCTTCTGTCACTTCAGGGCCGTTCCCATTGATTTCTGTTTCCTTATCAGCCTTGATCTTGACATTGATCCGTGTATCTTGGTCCACTGTCACAAAGTTGGTCGAAATAGCTTCGCTGGTCAGTACATCTTCAATGAAGCGTCCTGTGAAACCACCGATAAATCCAGTCGCTGTGTTCTCGATGTCGAGACGCTTTAAGACACGACTGACATTGATTCCCTTACCACCGGCGAATTTATCTTCCGAAGCCATCCGATTGACCGCCCCTGTCTCTACATGATCGAGACGGACGATGTAATCAATCGCTGGATTTAATGTAACTGTATAAATCAAACCTCAATAACCTCCGTTTTTTCTTTTAATTTAGAAAGGATTTCCGTATCTGAAACATTGGTAATGATGGTTGCTCTCTTCACTGGAGCTACCTTAACAAAGGATGTCCGCCCAAGTTTTGACGAGTCTAGAAGAATGTAAGTATTCTTTGCATTCTCTAAAATGGCCCGTTTGACGGCCCCCTCTTCAAGATCCGGTGTGCTGTACGACTCTAGGTCGACGCCATTCATCCCAATAAAAGCTCGATCGAAACTTAACTGACCGATTTGATTCAAGGCCATCCCTCCGATGCTAGCGTCGGTCGACGTCTTAACCATCCCTCCGATGATGACCGTCGGAATATCTCTCTCCACTAAACTCGCTGCATGGTGAATGGAATTGGTCACAACTGTAACGGTTGGATTGGCCAATTCATGAACTAATAATTCATTGGTGGTCCCTGCATCGATAAAGACAACTTCAAAATCTTTGATCAATTCTGCTGCTTTTTTTGCAATGGCAGATTTTTCTTGCACGTTTTTGATCGCTTTATCTTTATTGCTTTCTTCTTCCTGCAAGGAATGAAGACTTTCAGCCCCACCGTGAATTCGTCTTAGTTTATTCTCAGCTTCTAGTTCATCCAAATCGCGTCGAACCGTTGATTCTGAAGAGTTTAACTCTTGAACCAAATCCTCAATAGAGACGATTCGCTCTTTGATAACCTTTTCTAAAATGATATGTTTTCGTTCAGATTTTAACATATTACCTCCTTTCGGAAACGATTACAAGGACTATTATACTCTCTTATCTTTCAAAGTCAAGCATTAAATATCATTTTCTTTCATTTTCTATCAATTTCTTTAAAATCGTCCATTATACTTTCTTTTCATATCGCTACTTAAGTCTTGAACAAAATACCTAAAAACCTCAGCAGTAAATTTCTGACAGAATAAAAAAGAGGCTGGGACAAAAGTCCTAGCCTCTCAATTGTCTTTGGATTRTYGARCAAGACGCAGTGGTTGAGTGGGCTCTACTACGCTGATTTCATCATCTTTTACAGCCCTACTCAACAGTGCGGAGGTGGGACGACGAAATCGAATTCTAACGAATTACCGATTTCTGTCCCACTCTCACTTTAACAACTATTCAACTTTTTTAAACCCAAGCCCTCGGAACCATTTGGATAATCCTTTTTTACTTTTGTGTTCGTCTTTTCCAGTAGCTTTCTCAAGATCATCTTCGACTTGCAAGTGTTCTTCTGATTGAGTAGAAGCCAGTAACGTAACTTGAGCCTGATCAGCAGCTCCTTCTTCTCCTGCTACTACAGGTTGGTTTCCATCCTCATTTGACTGAATTTTCTTTATCTGACTCCTGAACTCACTAGCTTCTTTTTGGTAAGCCATAAAACTTGCAAAGGCTGTTTCAAATTCTACTTTTTTCTCTTCGAGTTCAGTTTTTGCGGAAGCCACCAAGGCCTGGGCATCAACTAGCAGTTCAGATGAATTGGTAAACAGTTTCAGATGACCTTTGGCTTGCTTTAATTGTTTTTGAGCGATTTGAAGTTGAGCATGTGCGCCTTCAAGCTTAGATCCAGTCTCTTTCGCTGCATTCTGTAAAGCTTCTAATTGCTTTTTATCTTCTTCTAATGCCAGAGTAACATTTTTCAAGGCTTCTTCTTTAGGGCTAATACTACCTTGTATACGAGCTCGTGATACTGCCAGTGAGTTTTCGGCTTCCTTGACTTCTATCGACGCAGCCTGCCATTTCTTCATCGCAGAAGCTAAGTTACGTTGTGCACGCGCCAATAGTTGCTCATGACTTGCAAGAGAATTCTTGACATCGAATAAATGACCAGAAAGAATATTGATGCGAGACTCTTGGTTAATCTTTTCGACCTTTAGACTCTCCAATGTATTTTTTACAGCCTTCACATCTGCTTTTGTCGTCCTTGCATCGGCAACTTTTCTCATCCACTTGGTCAGTTCTTCACTGGTATAAAGCGGACTTCCTTCTTCAAAGAAAGCTGCTTGAGATACTTCTAAATCTGGATCATAGGCAACTGAAATGGCCTTGTATTGATTTCCCATCATGTGGACATAGTGTCCAACCTTAGCAAATAGCTCCGGTTCCACTTTTCTGGAGATTTGTCTAGGATCTAACTGACTTTCATCCGTCGATAAACCATATTGATGAGCCAGTTGACGATAGAGGTCTTTTTCACTATACCAGATGGCAACAGCTTCTCTAGGCCGATACCCCCAAGCCACATTTTCATTCTCCTGGAAGTTGGACTGTTCTGACCGATGGTTTACATAGTACTCTGTTTGGAGTTGACTAGCAGGTAACTGATAAGGAGCTACCAAAAGTTCCGCTAAACCAGCCTGGCGCCGATATTGATTGACGGCATCAACAATTTCTAACGCTTTTAAGACGTTATCTAATCTAGTGACCTTTCCACCTGCCAGCTGGTCCTCTTCACTCCTACGGCGATAAAGAGCCAAGGCTTCGACAGCGCCTTGGTCACCTGCCTTGGCCCACTCTTGAAGTAAGGTCTCATAGCTTGCCTGTTGAAGATTGATGGGACTCAGCATTGCCGCTTCACGGACCTGTTCTAACTCCACTTCTTTTAGGGAAATTTGATGGGCTAATCTCTCAATTTTCTCCTGTGCACCAGCAATCTCACTGGAAACCTGCTTTAAGACCTGGGGCACATTGGCATGAGTTTCTGTCAAATTAACCACTAATGCTTGAGCTATTTTTACTTCGTTTTGCGCCTGCTCCTCTTTTTGCTGTGCATTGGCTAATACTGTCTCATCGTTCTGGATGGGTTGTTTGGCTTTTCTCAATTCATTACCTGCAATATCAACAAGCAACTGTTGAGCAGCGATTTTATTCTCTTGATTCTTTATAGCAGAACGGACTTGTTGATCAGATTCTGTTGCTTGGCGTACCTTCTCTTCTTCTAAAATAACAACTGCTTCAGCAACCGCAACTTCATTCTCAGTTTTGCCAATGGAGCTTAGATTGGAGTCTTGAATCCTTGTTTCAGTGATTTGCAGGTTCGCTTCCGCAGCTTCCAGACCAGATTTGGCTACATTGTATTCAGATTGAGCTTGATTCAAGCGCAAACGTTGGTCTTCTACTCTTTTTTCAGCTTTTAACAACTGTTCATTTAAGATATCCACATCCATAAAACTTGTATCCATTCCAATCACATCCGTCGATTGCTGATCAGCAGTGTCCTTCTGGGCGATCTCCTCTGCTTGCGCCTTATGTCCAGCCAAACCTGAAAAGAGGGTTGTCTCTGCGACACCCGTTGTAAAGACTGATTTTCTTATTTTTTTGCCCATTGCAAATACCACCAAAACTTTTTCATATCTCTTCTCTCTCCACTTTAGAATACCACATTTTGTTACCAATAACTAGTAGGATGAGGAAGATTTTTTATTATTTTTATGGCAAAAGAAAAACAGCAAAGGCTGTTATTCTTCTTGTTTAATTTTCTCCAATATCTTCTCTTCTTCTGCTGTCAATTTATAGTTTTCTAGCAGATCAGGACGACGCTCCAAGGTCTTTTTCAAACTCTGATAGAGACGCCATTGACGGATATTTTCATGGTGACCACTCATGAGGACATCTGGAACTGTCATCCCTCGGTATTCATAGGGCCGAGTGTATTGAGGATATTCTAGAAGCCCAGACGAGAAACTATCATCCTGGTGACTGGACTCTTTTCCGATCACCTCTGGAATCAAGCGAACTGTCGCATCAATCATGGTCATGGCAGCTAGCTCACCACCGGTCAAGACATAATCGCCGAGAGAAATCTCATCTGTCACTAAGGTCTTGATCCGTTCGTCGTAGCCCTCATAGTGACCGCAGATAAAGATCAATTCTTCTTCTTGAGCTAATTCTTCTGCGTAACTTTGATCAAAGGTCCGACCTGCTGGATCAAGTAAGATCACGCGCGGGTTCTTTTTCTCAATAGCATCAAAGGCATCGAAAATGGGCTGAGCGCGTAAGAGCATGCCCTGCCCGCCACCATAAGGTTCATCATCCACATGACGGGCTTTCTCTGCGTTTTCACGGAAATTATGGTAGTTGATCTCGAGAAGTCCCTTTTCACGCGCCTTTCCGACAATAGAGTGCTCCAAAGGCGAAAACATTTCTGGAAAGAGGGTTAAAATATCAATCTTCATCGTCTAACCCTTCTAAGATGTCTACATCCACCCGATTTCCTGGGATATCAATACTGAGGACTACTGGTGGGATATAAGGCAGGAGAAGGTCACGTTTTCCTTTGCGTTTTACGACCCAAACATCATTGGCACCTGGTTGCAGGATTTCCTTGATCTGACCGATGAGGTTGTCATTTTCGTATACATCAAGGCCAATGATCTCATGGTAATAAAACTCACCCTCATCCAAATCTGTCAAGTCTCCCTCAGCAACTTTGAGGCTAAAACCCTTGAACTTTTCGATGGCATTGATATGGTACATATCCTTAAACTTGATGATGTCGAAGTTCTTGTGCTTGCGGTGGCTAGCAATGGTCACTGTTTGGACAAACTGATCCTTCTCATCAAAGAGGGCCAATTCAGCTCCTTTTTTAAAACGCTCTTCCGCAAAGTCTGTCACAGACAAGACCCGCATCTCTCCTTGTAAGCCTTGGGTATTGACAATTTTCCCAACGTTAAAATAATTCATTTTATTCTTTATATTCCTCTTTTAATTAATTTATCTCTACAGTTCTCTAATAAGAGCTGCAATTTTTTCCGATTCTGACCACTGTAGATAGTGGTGGTTTCCACCTAGAATGAGTTTTGTATTAGAATTCCAATATTCTGAATCTCTGTACTCTTTTTCTCTGTACGCCTGACAAAATACGAAAACAGGAATATTATCTGCTAAGGACAAACTATCAAAATCTTCAGAAGTAATATTTACAGATATCTGAAATCCAGGAACTTGCTTTTCCAATTCTAAGCCCTTTTCTTCCATCAATTTCCAAATCAGTCTATCAGTTTCAGGTTCAAATGTTGCTTGAGTTAGTCCCTTAAAATAATTTTCCGGACCACATTCTTCGATCATTCTCATTTGCTCTTCCATTTTTGGATAAGGATTTTTTGAAAAATCAGCAAACATTATATTTTTTGTTGTTGGTTCAATTGCTATCAAGGCTTGACACTTAATTGGTTGACTCATTAACTTTAAAGCCAAAACACCACTTAAACTATGAACACAAAGTATATAATTGGAAATTTCCAATCCTTTCAGGATTTCGTATACCGCTTCAACAAGATTATCCAAATTAATTCCTGTTTGATTATGAATCGGACTCCTACCTGTATTCGGAAAATCAATCGTAAGGTAACCTATTGAGGAAGGAAGTTTTTCAAGTATTGGTAGAAAATTTTCATAACTCGGTATCAAACCAGCACCATTTAAACAAACTAGTACTTTATTTCTCTTTTTATAAGTAACAGAGAAACAACCAATCTTTGTAGTTACTTCAAATCGGTTCATATCAAAACAACTCTTTCTAAACAACAATTCACTTAACAACCTTACGTTTTATTTTATCACGTTCAAAGGATTTTCTCAAATGCTCTTTTCTGCTAGAAACTGCTCCAAATCCTTCTGGTGCTGGTATTTGACAGCTGCTGTTTTATCTTTTTCAAAAATTGTTTTAGTAAGGTCAATCTCATTAATGGCAGCGATGGCAACCGTATAGTGTATGATATCAGCCAGTTCTTTGGCCAATTCCTCATTTGAGTCCTGAACCCCTTCTTTTCGTCCAGAACGACCATTTAAGACCTCGGCAACTTCCCCAACCTCTTCGACGAGCTTGATAAACAAACCTTCTTCCGTACGACCGTCTTTGTAATGTTCTTTTAAATAGGCTTGTAATTGCCGAATGGTCACTTCTTTCATAGCTTCTCCTTGCAACAAAAAAACGGGACAGAGTCCCGCCTTTTATTTTTCGTCAATAACGATTCTTACTTTTTTATCTTCAGTTGGGACAGAGTAGACAATCGTTCTTATCGCAGAAATGGTGCGACCTTTCCGACCGATCACTCGACCAACATCGCTAGGATCAAGGTCAAGGTGGTACTCCAAGAATTCAGGAGTATCTTCGATCTTGATGGTTAAGGCATCCGGTTGTGAAATCAAGGGTTTCACAATTGCAATAATAAGATTTTCAATCGTATCCATACATCAACCTACTTTATGATTATTTTGAGAATTTAGAATCGTGGAATTTCTTCAATACACCTTCTTTTGAAAGGATATTGCGAACTGTATCTGAAGGTTGAGCTCCATCAGCCAACCATGCAAGAACGCGGTCTTCTTTCAAAGTTACTTGGTTTTCTTCAACAAGTGGATTGTAAGTTCCAACTGTTTCGATGAAACGTCCATCACGTGGTGAACGTGAATCTGCTACGTTGATACGGTAGTAAGGTTTTTTCTTAGAACCCATACGAGTCAAACGAATTTTAACTGCCATTTTTATAAGTCTCTTTTCTATATTTTAATTTTCGGTGAAATAGACAAGCTATTTAGCACATGATCTATTATAACACATTTTATAGACCTGTCAAGAAAAAAACTTGACACTATTAAAAATTTTTTAATCGATCTCAAAGTAATAAGATCCTTCATCTTTGGAATCCGATTCAATCACATAGTTCCCAGGAGGAAGACCGGATACACCCGAGTGCTTTCCTTCAAATTCTTTGGCGAGGGAAGTCACTGTGATGGTAAAGGAAAATCCCTTAATTTGGCGGTAGGTAGCATAATCCAAGGTTAGAATCCCTCGAAGATCCGTTTCTCCAGCTTTCTCGGCAGCTAGCAAGTCTCTTGCTAACTGATCTTCAAAATCGGGATTTTGTATTGGTAACTGGAGACGAATCTCGCTTACCTCGAGGCCCTGTTGATGGAATCGCTCTTTTATCTCTTGCGTCACTTGTTGAAATCCTTGAGATTCCGTAAAGGCTCTTTCGAAGAACGGAGCTACTAACCAACTGTTGTAATGTTGAGCCAGTTCTCCTGCCGTGTCATAGTTTTTCCCAGTTTCTTCTTTTGATAGATGAGTCGCATCGGGAAAGTCAAACTGAACCGTCTTTCCCTCAACTCTTTCTTGATAGGTATAAGCATATTTGGTCGACATCCCATGGAGTTTAGCTGCTTTAAAATGTAGGTCTCCTTTAAATCCTGCTTCCTGATAAAAGCCAGAAATTTGCTGTTGGATTTCTTTTTCTTCTTGATTAGTAAAATAAAAGAGAAAACAAATCAAGAGAGCGACCACCGTGAAGAATGCACGAACTAGGTAGCCGACCCATTTCTTAATATTGAATGGTATTTGTTTAAATATATTCATTTTTCCATAATAACAAAAAACTAGCCCGAGAGCTAGTTTGTAATGGAATGAAATTTGAACAAAGCTTGTTCAGATTCTTAAAGAAACGCTTATATTTGATGTTCCTCCACATCACCGCTGCACTCTATCCATGGATATTCCCTGATCAGATAGGACCAAAAGTGATGCCACTCCTCTTTCTGATAGCTAATAGCGAGATAGTATTCCTTGTAGTCAAAATCCCTTAACACAAGAAAATACTTAGGAGGAAGAAGTGATTTGTTTCTACCAGAGTATCTACTATAACTATACTTTTGAAATTTCTGAAGTTGGATTTTCCAAATGTCCTCATCTATTCTCAGATAGTCGAAACAAGACCGATAGGTTATCAAATAGCCCTTATATACAAGTAATTTCAACCTCGGTTCTCTGAATTCCGCTTCCTTCTCTATTTCCTGCAAAGAGATTGATTCGATCCATTCCTGCGAAAACTCTCTGCCTTTTCTGCTTGTTTTACAAATCAGACGAACAAATTCGAATACTTGCCGAATGAGAATGAAAGAAACCGTACAGCCAAGCATGATCCACGCTCGAAACCCTTTTCTTTCCTGGATAGTAGCTTGATCCCAATCCATCCCATTTAACAAGAATAACAGATAGAAAGCTGCACCAGCTAATAGGAGGATATAAGCTAGTCGAATAAGAAATTGAAAAAATAAACTCTTTCTAATCATTTATCCCCGTTTACACTCTCCTTCTTTTCAGGTCAATTCCTTTTTACCTCTAACTGAAAGCAACTGTTATCCGTACTAGGCTAATCTTTTCGCAAGAGCGCCAATAAGGCCTCATAAGAATCCACTTCATAAGTCGGCACTGCTGGACTGGTATTTTCTTTGTGATTCGGATTGTACCAGACAGTATCAATCCCCGCAGCATTGCCTCCAGCGATGTCCGCCGTCAAAGAATCCCCAATCATGAGAGCTTGTTCCTTGGCAAATCCTGGGATCAAGTTACTGATCTTTTCGTAAAAGGCCACTTCCGGTTTTTGAGTTCCTAATTGTTCAGAAATAAAGATTTCTTTGAAATAAGGGGTAATGGATGATTGCTTTAAGCGCCCTTGCTGAATAGCAGTAACGCCGTTGGTAGCACCATAGAGTTGGTAACCTCTTTCTACTAGCTTGGCTAACAAGTCTTCTGCTCCTGGGAAAGTCTGTCCCTGTTGACTAATGTAGTCCTGGTAGCGTAAGGCCATCTCTTCACCATCTACCTCTCTACCAAAATGGGCAAAGGCGATGGCAAACCGGCTGTTTATCAAGTCTTTCTTGCTAATCTTCTTTTGCTCCAAATCCTTCCAGAGCCCCTGATTCATGGGTTTGTAGTAATCCTTAAAGGCTTGGATATCTTGAACCCCCTGATCTTGGAGAAATTGCGTTAAGGCTACTTCCTCTGCTGTATCAAAGTCCAATAAGGTATGATCTAGGTCAAAAAGTAAAAATGTATATGTCATTACAAACGATCCTTCAATTTTTCTACAAATAAATAAGCTGCTGGGCAAGTGAGGGTATTCTTGATAGTCAGATGGTTGATCTGGTAGATTTTCTTGCGGTCTGTATGAGGAAATTCTCGGCAAGCCTTGGGACGCACATCGTAGATGGAACAGAGATTATCACCACCCAAGAAAGGGCAAGGCATGGATTTAAAAACCTTATCCCCATCTTCATCGACTTGAAGAAATTCCGCCTCAAAAGCTGGAAGCTTCATCTTGAAATACTTGGCGATGCGCGTGATATCTGCTTCTTTAAAATCGGGTCCTAGGGTCTTACAGCAGTTGGCACAGGCTGTACAATCAATTTCTTGAAAGACTTCATCGTGGATCTCTTGGGCTATTTTATCTAGATTTTTAAGAGGCTTCTTTTTCAGATTCGCCAATACCTTGCGGTGCTCCTTTTGCTTTTGAACCGCTAACTGATGGTATTTTTCTAAGTCAATTTCTTGAGACATAAACTACTTTCTAATTGCTAAATGGATAAGAGCATTATACCATACTCAACAAAAAAGAGCAGGTTAAAATAAATGGAAGACACCATTCATTCTATCCTACCCTCAAGATCTTCGATTAAGAGAAATTCAATTT
Source organism: Streptococcus sp. 1171_SSPC (assembly GCF_001069335.1). Classification (NCBI taxonomy): domain Bacteria; kingdom Bacillati; phylum Bacillota; class Bacilli; order Lactobacillales; family Streptococcaceae; genus Streptococcus; species Streptococcus sp. 1171_SSPC. The sequence continues at coordinate 44,221 of NZ_JWAK01000012.1, read as the reverse complement.
CCCATAGTAGCTGCTTTTCCAGCGCCTCATGACTTTTATCAGACCCTTTCTAGCTTAGACATATTGGCTTATTCTTCATAAGAACTTAGGCTTTTGGACCTTTCTCATCCAAACTCCAAGTTTCTTCAATGTAAGGAATGAATTGAGCCAAGGTCTCTGGATCCCCTTCAAAAGACATCAAGTATACCTTATCATCCTTTTGGAAGACCCAAGTAATGAGGTACTGTCCAGATTTAAGGATAATATTCAGCTGCAAGGCTTCATTCCCTGAGACAGTGGTCTTCGCTCCCCACATTTTCTCTACTTCTTTATTGTCTTTCCAATAATAAGCAATTCGGTTCGCAATCAACTCTGCGTTGAAGACTTCCCCTTCACCGACATTTGCTTTTTCTTTGGTATACCCGTTCATGGTAACGATATTGTAGGCACTTCCATCTGTAAATTGAATGCTGTCTCCGCCATCTATATCTGTAAATTTAATCCACTTGCTTGGGATATCGATATAACCATAATCTGCAGAACCAATCCGTTTGGTTTCGACAGAACTCTTGGTATCATCCGATGATTTTGACTCTACCTTGCTAGAAGTCTTTTTACTAGAGGATTTTTTACTCTTTTTTACCACCTCAGTGGAACTAGATTCAGATGACAATGGTTTTCTAGACTCTTTTTTAGGTGTGCTACAAGCTACAAGGGCAATAGCTGATAAGACCGAGACAGTCGCTAGTAGGAACTTATTTTTCATCTTTCCTCTCCTTTGTGATGGATTTTAATACCTCTAGTTTATCACGTTCAATGAAGATTTGAAAGCGCTATTTGTCTAGTCCGATAGAAAAACGCCCCTAGCGGGACGTTTGATTTGTTGGAATATTTCAGAGAGAAGCTTACTCCTCATCCATTGAAAGAACTGACAAGAAGGCTTCCTGTGGTACTTCTACAGATCCGATAGCTTTCATCCGTTTCTTACCGGCTTTTTGTTTTTCAAGAAGCTTCCGTTTCCGTGAGACGTCCCCACCATAACACTTGGCCAAGACGTTCTTACGAAGAGCCTTGATATCTGTACGTGCAACGATCTTATGACCGATGGCTGCTTGGATAGGCACTTCAAACTGTTGACGAGGGATAATCTTCTTGAGCTTCTCAACAATCAATTTACCACGTTCATAGGCAAAGTCCTTGTGAACGATAAAGCTGAGGGCATCGACGGTATCGCCATTAAGAAGGATATCCATTTTAACCAATTTAGATGGACGGTATTCAGACAGCTCGTAGTCAAAGCTCGCATAACCACGCGTAGAAGATTTCAATTTATCAAAGAAATCAAAGACTATTTCCGCCAGTGGGATTTGATAGATCACATTAACCCGATTTTCGTCGATGTAGTCCATGGTCACAAAGTCCCCACGTTTGCGTTGGGCCAATTCCATGACAGCTCCGACAAACTCTTGCGGCACCATGATTTGCGCTTTGACATAAGGTTCTTCGATCGAAGCGATCTTGGTTGGATCTGGGAACTCAGACGGATTGGACACATCCAGCACTTCTCCATCTGTCAAATTGACCTTATAGATTACAGACGGCGCTGTCATAATCAAGTCAATATTGAACTCGCGCTCCAAGCGTTCCTGGATAACATCCATATGAAGGAGTCCCAAGAAACCACAACGGAAACCAAAACCAAGGGCTTGAGATGTTTCTGGCTCAAATTGAAGACTAGCGTCATTCAATTGCAACTTCTCCAAAGCTTCCCGAAGATCGTTATATTTGTTGGATTCGATTGGATAAAGACCTGCAAAGACCATTGGATTCATTTGTTTGTATCCATGAAGAGGCTCGCTAGCAGGATTGGACGCTAGAGTCACCGTATCCCCGACACGGGTGTCCGCAACAGTCTTGATAGATGCTGCAATATAACCAACATCTCCTGTCGCAAGAAAATCACGACCAACCGCTTTAGGAGTAAAAATCCCTACTTCAGTCACATCAAAGGTCTTGCCATTGCTCATCAACTGGATGGTGTCGCCAGGCTTCACCATACCATTAACCACCCGAACTTGAAGGATAACTCCACGATATGGGTCGTATACTGAGTCAAAGATCAAGGCTTGCAATGGAGCAGCAACATCCCCAGTAGGAGCTGGAACTTTCTCAACGATTTGTTCCAAAATCTCTTCAATCCCGATACCAGCCTTGGCTGAAGCTAGGACTGCCTCACTGGCATCCAGACCAATGACGTCTTCTACTTCTGTGCGCACCCGTTCTGGATCGGCAGCTGGTAAATCGATTTTATTGATAACTGGCAGGATTTCCAAATCGTTATCCAAAGCCAGGTAAACATTGGCTAGGGTCTGAGCTTCAATCCCTTGAGCCGCATCCACTACGAGAATGGCTCCCTCACAGGCAGCCAGCGAACGAGAAACCTCATAAGTAAAGTCCACGTGTCCCGGTGTGTCAATCAAGTGGAAGATATAGGTTTCCCCATCTTTAGCCGTGTAATTCAACTCAATGGCATTAAGCTTGATGGTAATCCCACGTTCCCGTTCTAGGTCCATGCTATCCAAAAGCTGGGCTTGCATTTCCCGACTAGAAACGGTCTCGGTTTTTTCTAAGATTCGGTCCGCCAAGGTTGACTTTCCGTGGTCAATATGGGCGATAATGGAGAAGTTCCGAATCTTCTCTTGTCGTTTCTTTAATTCTTCTAAATTCATTTTTTCATCCTTATAAAACTATTCAGTATATTATAACAAAAAAGATAGGCCTTTGCCTATCTTAATCCATTATTTTCAAAAATCGCTTCTGTGTTTTATTTCCTTCATAACCTATATGTTCATAAAAAACATGGGCATCTTTACGATGAGAGGCTGAACTCAAACGAATAAAGGAATAGTTATGAGTTCGAGCAAGAGTTTCAACTCGCTCCATCAATTGCCGACCAATCCCACATCCTTGGGCAGAAGGGAAAACAGCAAGTCCTAAAACATTTAGACCCGGATCGCTATATATACTCTCATAGGCTTCTGCTTCGACATATCCTAAAATATTTCCAGTTTGGTCCTCTTCGTAAACAAAGCAAAAGTGACCCGAATCTGGCTGATTAAACTTATCAATCTGAGTCGCAACTTTCTCAACAGTTGAATCATACCCCAATGCCTGGTGGCACAAATCACGAATTTGACCTGCATCTTTAATTTGAATGGTCCGAATCATACTTCAACCTCCATGAAGTCTTTTCCTTTATTTTAGACCTTATACCTAAAAATATCAAGTTTTAGAATATATTAACAGATTATTTCTTTGTGCTATTTAATTCGAATTAAAATAACTAATGAAGAATAAAGGATTTCTATTTACTTTTTCGATTTAATTCGCTATAATAAGTTGTAATGTAAAAAGGAGGTGAAGCTCTTGGCAAGAGGACGTGGAAAAGCAAGCCCACAAGATAAAGAGGCTTTGCGCATTATTTCCGAAAAAATAAGAGAACTATTAAAGGTTCAAAATAAGAAACAGGTCGATTTATCTCGTACAACTGGTATTCCAGCTAGTACTTTGACTGGCTATGTGAAAGGGACTTCTCTTCCAGTCAGTGAGAACTTAGAAAAGATTGCTAGCTTCTTTGAAATCCCCATCTCTGACCTAGATCCTCGTTATGGACAACCAGATACCTTGGAGGATTCTAAGATTGAGTTTATCTATAAGCAACTGGATGAGGATTTTCAAGATTCACTCTTAGAGGAAGCCAATCGCTTGTTGGTTTTACAGGCTGAACGGAAACGTATCGAGAAAAAATACACACCATATACCGTCTTCGATAGTTATGCTGCAAGTCAAAGTGCTTCTAAGGGAGATTTGGTTTGGTTTGATCAAAAACTGGCCTACGATCTAGCACTTTGGATTCATACAGACTCACTGGAACCTAAATATCCAAAGGGATCTGTTGCCCTAATCAAGCAAACTTTCTACGATACTGCCGGTGCAATCTATGCTATTGAGTACGACGGGCAAACCTTGATCAAGCGTGTCTTCCGTGAAGCCCAAGGAATTCGTCTCGTTTCCCTCAATAAAAAGTATAGTGATAAGATTATTCCTTTAGAAGAGGAACCGAGGGTCATCGGAAAAGTCATTGCTAGCTTTCTTCCAGCTAAGGAGGATGAGCTATGATTCGATTAGTTGCTATTGATTTAGATGGGACACTTTTATCACCAGACAAAACCATTAGTCCTGCTAATAAGCAGGCTCTTTTGGATGCTGAAGCTGCTGGTGTACATGTCGTTATCTGTACAGGTCGCCCTCTCTCTGGTGTTCGTCCAATTTTTGAAGAAATTGGCTTCAAAAGTAACCACTCCTACTCTGTGATTAATAATGGTTGTACAACTGTCAAATCATCAGATTGGTCCGTCATCAGTTATAATGCCTTATCTGAAGAAGATTTGGGTTATCTCGATCAGTTGACGCAGGAAATTCATCCTCAATTAAGTTTGTTCGATTTAAATCGTTATATCATTTTGAATAAGGAACCTTCTGAAATAGCTAAAATGGATGCTAGCATCGTTTCTGCAGTCCCCGTGTCACTTGGCCTAGAAGAAATTCTTGAGGCACAACCGATTTTCCAAGGAATGTTTATCGATAAGAAAGAGCAGATTGATGTCTTTCAAGAAACCTATGAAGAAGTATTAGCCCAGCGCTTCCACACTATTCGCTCCCAACCGATCCTATTTGAGATCCTTCCTAAAGGGGTAAATAAAGCGACCGGCTTAAAGGCACTGGCTGAATACTTGGGAATACCAAGGCAAGAAGTCATGGCTATCGGGGATGAGAACAACGATATTGAAATGATTGAGTACGCGGGTCTTGGAGTTGCTATGGGCAATGCTTCAGCTCCTATTAAAGCCTTGGCTGATGTCACTACTACTTCTAACGAAGAAGACGGTGTCGCTACTGCTATCAAGCGCTATGTTTTACAAGCACAGAACTAGAAAAGGAAAAACAAATGAAATACCCAACATTATTAGAACGTTTTTTAACCTATGTCAAAGTCAACACTCGCTCTGATGAGACTTCAACAACAACTCCTAGTACAGCTTCTCAAGTAGAGTTTGCAAAGAATGTACTGCTTCCTGAAATGGAACGAGTTGGACTTCAGAATGTCTACTACCTTCCAAATGGTTTTGCTATCGGAACGCTACCAGCAAACGATCCAAGTCTCACCCGAAAGATTGGCTTTATCTCTCATATGGATACAGCTGACTTTAATGCTGAGAATATCAGCCCTCAAGTCATCGAAAACTATGATGGTGGGGCTATTCCTCTTGGTGATTCTGGTTATTCACTAGATCCAGCTGATTTTGCTAACCTCCATAACTACAAAGGTCAAACCTTGATTACTACTGACGGTACGACCCTTCTTGGTGCAGATGACAAATCAGGGATTGCTGAGATTATGACAGCTATCGAATATTTGAATGCTCATCCAGAAATCAAACACTGCGAAATCCGAGTTGGCTTTGGACCAGATGAAGAAATCGGAGTCGGAGCAGATAAGTTTGATGCAGAAGATTTCAATGTAGACTTCGCTTATACAGTGGACGGTGGTCCTCTTGGTGAATTGCAATACGAAACCTTCTCTGCTGCAGGAGCTGAAATTACCTTTAAAGGGCGCAATGTGCACCCAGGTACTGCTAAGAACCAAATGGTCAATGCCCTTCAGTTAGCCATTGACTTCCACAATCAACTCCCTGAAGAAGACCGCCCTGAAAAAACAGATGGCTACCAAGGCTTCTTCCATTTGATGAATATCGAGGGGACTGTTGAGGAAGCGCATACTAGCTACATTATCCGTGACTTCGAAACAGAGAACTTTGAAGCCCGTAAAGCCATGATGGAAGACATCGCAAGCAAGATGAACCAAGAACTTGGGGCCGAACGTGTTCTCTTGACCCTTAAAGACCAGTACTACAACATGAAACAGGTCATCGAGAAAGATATGACACCAGTCAACTTGGCTAAGGAAGTCATGGAAGATTTAGGCATTACTCCTATTATCGAACCAATCCGCGGTGGTACAGACGGTTCTAAGATTTCCTTCATGGGAATTCCAACTCCAAACCTTTTCGCTGGTGGCGAAAATATGCATGGTCGCTTTGAATATGTCAGCCTACAAACCATGGAACGTGCAGTGGATACCATCATCGGAATTGTTAGTCATTCCTAATCCACACTATTGGATTAAACAAAGAGCTTCGGTTATCTTGACCGAAGCTCTTTTTCTATTCATCCAAATATTCTACCTGACCAAACTGGCTGTTAATCTGGTCTTGGTAAGTCTCATAAATTGAAAGAGGGATTCGCAAGCACGTATCTGCCGCATGTCCTACAAAAGGACGATGGGTCAGAAGGGCTACTTTTCTTCCTTTTTCATGCTCCTTCTTCAAGCGATCTATCAGTCTAAGAATCTGGCTTGAATCTTCTGGAGCGCTTCGATCAACCAATAAGCTCCATTGACTCCAATCTGATGCCTCATTCTCGCCACAGATAGAAGTATAGTAAGAAAACCTTTCGCCAACTTGACCGAATCCAGCTGTTAAATCCAAAGGACGTAATTTTAGCTCAGGACATAGTTGCTCCTTCTCCTGTCGCTCATACAAGTAAAGATTATATAAAAACTGGAGATAAAACGGATCCATTCGGCTCAGGTCACTCACTTCTTCCATCTCAAATCCTCTATGAAATGCCTCTAAGATAGATGAAAAGCGATATGGCATTCGTTTGGCAATCCGTTGGATGAGTTCATCGTCCGAAACTTCTTTTAGAATATGCTTAGGCCAATGATCCGAACCGAAGTTTTCAACGGCTTGCTGATAGGCTTCTTCCAAACTAGTACCAAACCCATGAATTGCACCAACTGAATGAATTTGTGTATTGAGAACTTTTGTCACCTTTTCCATTGGAAAGACGGGTAGTTTAAAGAAAATACGATCTAGAGTGGGTTCAAAGAGGGCTGTAAGACCCTTCATCGTAGGATGAGGAAGGTCCAAAAGGTGGTCGCCTAATTTTAAGCATAAGGCCTGGTGGTAAATCGAATAACCTAAGGCCATGGACATGGTCGAGAAGGAATCCGAAGCAAAAGGATTGACCTCAAGAATATAGAATTGGTAACTCTTTGGATCTAGCGCAAACTTGATGGATGTCGCTCCAACCAATCTCAAGTGCCGAACAATAGACAAAGCTGCCTCTCTCAAGGTCTGATGCTCAGTATCTGTCAACGTCAGACTTGGGATGACTTGATAAGAATCACTAGAATGGATCCCAACCGGGTCGATACTCTCAATGTTTCCCGCAAGATAATAATTATCCTGACGATCTCGGACGACGATGTATTCCAACTCCTTGAAACCAACCGTTGAGAGCTCCAACAAACACTGAGCCTGTGGCGATACTTCTAGTCCTTTTTCGACAGCATCACAAAGGTCGTCCAAGTTATTAGCAATCCGACGACCTTGCCCATGCTTGCTGGCAAGTGGCCAAACAACAATTGGGAATTGGATCTGCTCTGAAAACTCAATAGCCTCTCTGACTGTCGAAACCAAGGATGAGGAAGGAACTTGATAGCCCAAGTCCTGTAGAAATGATTTTTGGTCTGCCTGGTGGTAAAAGGTACGGTACTGCCTAAGCGAAGTTCCTAGAATACGGATCTTGTGTTCCTTGAGAAATCCAATTTCCTCCAATCGGAATAATAGCCCAAGGACTTGCTTATCCGCAAAAGACAACAGTAAATTTTTTGTTTTTGTCGCTAGAAGGGCTTCTTTGAGACTATCCAACTTTAAACGAATAACCGAAAGAGCATCTCCTGCCTCTTTGGTGATGTCGTTCTCGTCTCCACAATAGAGGACTTCTGTCTGATAACCACGTTCTTTTAATAAGGGACAAGACGTGAGTGCTCCAAGCAAACTGACATCATTGAAGGATTCTGCACACAACAGCGTTACTTGATTCATGACCATAACTCCTCCCTTCTTTCGTCTAATTTACTTTCAATCAGATCCATAAATTCGTCATAGAAATAGAGACTTTCCCTTGGTCCTGGACTGGACTCAATATGGTAGAGAACACCAATCAAGGGAAGATAGCGGTGACGAAAGGCCTCGATCGAGTGATCATGAAGTTCCTCATGGGTGATCAGAAAATCTCGTGGAAGAGTATCGCGCTCGATGTTGTACTGGTGATTCTGACTAGTGATTTCGACTTTTCCAGTAGCCACCTCTTTTACAGGAATGTTTAGACCTCGATGAGGACTTTTTAATTTCGCGAGGCTTCCTCCGTGGGCAAGGGCCAGCAATTCTGCCCCCAAGCCAATCCCCATGATCGGAATATGAGGATCGATTTTAGCAATTACCTGGCAAATACCATCGATATGATGAGGATTCCCTGGACCACTGGATAGAATGATGCCATCTGGCTGCAAATCCTTTAATTCCTTCAATTTAACTGAATAAGGAACGACCGTGACGTTACAACCTCGTGCAATCAATTGACGCAAAACGGAATGCCGTAAGCCCAAGTCGATCAAGACGATACTCTTACCAAACCCTGGTGCAGCATAGGGGGTTTTGGTCGACACCTGGCGGACTTGGTCAAAAGGTAAGACGGTTGCCCGAAGCTGGTCCAAGATATGCTCGATCGCATCCCCCTCATTGACCACTGTAGCCTTGATACTTCCATGTTCTGTAACAATTTTAGCCAGCTTTCGAGTATCGATTCCTTGGATCCCTGGAATATTGTGTTTCTTCAGGTAAGCATCCAAGGATAACTGTTTGCGCCAATTATTGGGATGACTCGCTAATTGATGCACCACCACTGCTAGACACCCAGGAAAAATAGATTCATAATCATCTCGGTTTATCCCAGTTGTACCGATAACTGGAAAAGTAAAGGCTAAAATTTGCCCCTTATAGGACTGGTCGGTAATCAACTCCTGATAACCCGTCATGGCAGAATTTAAGACCAATTCCCCACTGACATAGGTATCAGCTCCAAAACCAGTTCCTTCAAAAACCGTCCCATCTTCTAATACTAAGAGACGTTTTACCATAAATTCTCCTTACAAACTCCAAAAAGAAAAGTGAGAAAAGACCACCTTTTTGTAGACTCTCTCACTTCTCCTTTCTTTTTTACATATTATTTACGTCCAGCTAAAACCGCTTCGATGATAGCCATGCGGACAAAGACACCATTGGTCATTTGCTCCACGATGCGTGATTTAGGAGCTTCTACCAAGTGGTCAGCAATCTCCACATCACGGTTTACTGGAGCTGGGTGCATCAAGATGGCTGTGTCTTTCATACGATCATAGCGTTCTTGTGTCAAGCCATGCAAACGATGGTAGTTCTCTTTTGAGAAGAGTGACTCATAATCATGACGCTCGTGTTGCACACGGAGGAACATCATGACATCGACCTCTTCGATCACTTCATCAATCGTCACAAAGGTTCCATAATCTTCAAATTCCGCACTTCTCCACTCGTCTGGACCAGCAAAGTAAAGGGTTGCTCCCAAGCGTTTCAAGATTTGCATATTGGATTTTGCCACCCGTGAGTGATCCAAGTCACCAGCGATACAAACCTTGAGTCCATCAAAATGACCAAACTCTTGATAGATGGTCATCAAGTCTAGCAAACTTTGACTTGGGTGTTGACCAGATCCATCTCCCCCGTTGACAATAGAGGCTGTGATGGTTGGACTTTCAATCAATTGCTTGTAGTAGTCTACTTCTGGGTGACGGATGACGCAGATATCAACTCCGAGAGCTGACATGGTCAAAATAGTATCGTAGAGAGTTTCTCCCTTGTTTACAGAGCTCGTTTTCACATCAAAGTCAAGGAGGTCACAACCTAATTTCAACTCAGCCACTTCAAATGCTTTGTGCGTACGTGTTGACGACTCAAAGAAGAGATTAGACACGATGTGTTGCTCATCGTAATGAGCTTTTGCTCCATTTTTAAACTCAATCCCACGCTTAATCAAAGCCATAACTTCTTCGTTTGATAAAGCTTCCATTGAGACAAGGTTTTTAAGTGCGATTTGATTTGTAGACATGTTGTAACTCCATTCCAAAGATATGCATATGTGAAAACGATACAGGAGGCTTCCTCAGTCGCTCCTGTATATAGCGACGATTTGAAAACTACCTTATTCACTCACCTCGATCAAGATGCGATCTTGACCATCCAACTCAGTCATCTCGACAATGATTTCCTCTGATCGACTTGTTGGAATGTTCTTTCCAACATAGTCTGGTCGGATCGGCAATTCTCTATGACCACGATCAACTAGGACTGCCAGGCTGACACGCGATGGACGTCCACGACTGACAAGATTATCGATGGCTGCTCGAATGGTCCGACCTGTATAAAGGACATCATCAATCAGGATGACATCTTTGCCAGTAATATCTACTGGTAAAACGGTTGAATCTTCTGTTACTTTGATATCATCACGGAAAGGCTTGGTATCCAATTCACAGACTGGAACTTCTATTTGTTCTAGCTGTGCTAACCTTTCTTTGATGCGATTGGCAATGAAAACGCCACGAGTTTTGATCCCTACCAAAACAATTTGGCTCAGATCCTTATTCCGTTCAATGATTTCATAAGTGATGCGTGTAATCGCTCGCTTCATGGTCAAATCATCAACGACTTCTTTGATCTTCATCTTTTCCTCCTAATTGATAGAAAAAAGCCTCCCTTTTCAAGGAGGCTTCAGAAAAATATCAAGAGATAAGACCTAGAACGCATCTAGTTCACCCCTTATTTTGATCAGACTCCTTGCCTGCCTCACGGGACAGGATTAAAGGACTATTTAATTATCCATACTATATCACAGTTTATAGTGGGATGCAAGAAAAAACTCATTATTTTCTATGAATGTTCGGATTTACATCCACAAATCTTCTATTTAATGATGATCTGTTCCTTTTTTCCCAATCCTCTTCAAGGCAAACAAGCCACATCCAGCTAGTAAATAAGCAACAAAAATGATGCTCGCCATCTTGACCACATAGAGCCAACCAAAACGATTGACATTGATAAAGAAATAAGGGAAAGGACTGTCTTTTGCCCCTGGTACTGGCCACTTAAGGACCAAACCGTTGAGAAGGGCAAAGACCATATAGAGCAAGGGAAGCACGGTCCAAGCTAATGGATCCGACTTACGGTATTGTTTCGGTTTATCAATCACCAGGGTGTCAAAGAAGAACATCAAGGGAACAATGTAGTGACAGAGGAAGTTTTCCAAGCGGTAAAACTTCTCAGGTGTCGCGATGGGTGCTAGCATAAAGTGGTAGATGACACAGGTGATCATGATAGACATGGTGACACCACCCTTTAAGCGAAGATAGCCCTGAGTCTGGGTCGAACGACCACGAAGCATGCGCCAGACCATGTCCCCCACAAAGAACATGACCAACATGTTGGACAAAATGGTGTAATAGAGCATCATCCCAAAGCCACCATGTTTGGTCAGTTGCAGATAAACGCCAATCACACTCAAGATAAACAATAGAAAACGATAGCTAAACAATAGTTTGAATTTCATAGTATTCTCCCAAAAGAAAAGGGGCTAGGCCCTTCAGTTTAATCAGGAACTTTCCTTAAGTGAAGACGGACGTCAGCGAACTTCTTCGAAGTTCCATGACTTAGTTTTGAACCTAAAGTTTCAAAACTCCCGAGTACTTGAAACAATACTGTTTCAAGTACTTTTCTCACAGCGGAATGTTCCTTATAAACTTAAACAACTCTATTAATTTGTGTACTTTATATAGAACTATTTCTTCTTATCCTTAGATTTTCTTGACAAATTCTGATTTGAGTTTCATTGCGCCAAATCCATCAATCTTACAATCGATGTTGTGGTCACCTTCGACGATACGGATGTTTTTCACGCGCGTTCCTTGTTTCAAATCTTTTGGTGCGCCCTTCACTTTCAAGTCTTTGATCAAGGTAACAGTATCGCCATCAGCCAATTTATTCCCATTCGCGTCGATGGCTACAACACCCTCTTCTTCTACGACTTCAGCTGGGTTCCATTCATAAGCACATTCTGGACAGACCAAGAGCGCACCATCTTCATAGACGTATTCAGAGTTACATTTTGGACAGTTTGGTAAGTTATTCATTTCAATCTCCTTAACAAAATTAACTCCCATAGTATACCATGAAAGGGAAAATTTGACAAATTCTGTTTAACTGTAGCATTTTCAATAAAAGAAGTGGCAACTTGGCCTCCTAAAATTGATGATCACCTTTATCTTCTTGCAATTCTTGAATCTCTCGAATCACGCGCACGCCTGCTTGACTCTTATTCTGTAATTCTTCGTCCGAGTAGGGAAAGGTATTGATCAAGATACTTTGCATGCCAATGCTTTTCGCTACAGCCACATCTGTACTGAAGTCATTCCCTACCATGACCGTTTTATCCGGATTCAACTGGTGTTCTTTGATGACTTTCATGAGAAATTCGCGCTGAGGTTTGCGAATCCCTGCATCAGACGACAGATAAATATCATGGAAAATCTCTCTTAGGCCAAGCAAATCAATCTCTGGGTTGGTAAAGTCCGCTTGGGCATTGGATAAGAGATAGATCCGACACCCTGCAGCCTTCATATCTTCTAAGACTTCTTTCGTGTGCGGATAGAGCTCCAATCGTTTGCGAGAGAGGACACGGAAGGTCCGAGCAATCAAGCGTCCCCACTCTTTGAGATGATGGACACTGGCTCCAGTTGGATGACTCTCTAGATAGAGTTGAACGAAAATCACAGTCAAGTCAATCTCTGGATAAGTGACTTGTTTTTCCTTAGCGATACTTTCCTCAGCTTGCTGCACCAACTCCTTATACCGGACTTGCAGGCTGTCCCCTGTATAATGAGCTCCATAGGACTGGTAGATTTGGGCCATGGTCTCCCATAAGACTGGACTCGACTCATCGGTTTCGATATCAACCAAGGTTCCATAAAAATCAAAAATATAGTTTTTAAATGCGTACTTTTGCTGATTCATCTCTTTCTCCCATTACAAACATGGTAAAGGTCGCCTTACAGACATTGACACCTTCCTGATTGGTAATGTCGACATCGACAACTCGAGTCGTCCGCCCACTGTGGACACACTGCCCATGGATGGTTAGGACATCTCCTAGACGCCCTGCTTTCAAATAATTGATGGATGACTGCAAGGTCACACCATCTACTCCCTGTGAAATCACGACCAAACCACTGATCTGGTCACACAGAGTAAAGAGATATCCTCCATGCGCGTTTCCATAATAATTAAGAGAGGATTCGACCACCTTGGTTGTCACCACCACATGGCCATCTCTCATGGTTTCGATCTCGTAATTTTCAAATGCTGCAATGGCATCAAAGTGAAAATCCTTCATATATAATAAATCCCCCTAGATCAGGTATTCCTAAACCCTTCCATCATACTACTTTTTTCCACTTCTTACAAGAATAAGAAAAGAGCTGGTCTACCCAACTCCTTAATAGCGAAATTTTTCCCAATCATCGTCTGTCCGTTTGCGATAATAGAACTCAGACAAGTCCGGGTCTTCCATCACTTCCAGCAGAGGAAGCATATCGTAGGACAAGTCCAACTTTTCTAATTGGTCCTTCTCAACCCAAGAAACTTCTCCTTCATCAGACGATCTTAGCTGGCCTGTAAATTCTGTCGCTTTGTAGCAAAAGACGATGTAACGACCGCCCTCATCTTGTGGCCAGTCTTTGACTGCGACCAGTTTTGGATTTGTAATTGTAAGTCCTGTCTCTTCGTAGATTTCACGAATGACGGATTCTACAAGGCTTTCTCCTTCTTCGATATGGCCACCTGGAAAAGCATAGCCAGCCCAGTGAGTCTTTTCAGGTGAGCGGTATTGGAGGACTACTTTCCCATTTTCAAGATCTTCGACCATGCAAAGATTGCACAGTATAGTAGGCGTTGTACGTGACATATTTTTCCTTTCTATGATATTGACAATTAATCAATATAAACTTTTTTCTTTATCTCTTTTTTCATGACAAAGGGATTTACTAGCTCATGGTATTCATCGAAGGCATCTAAAAGGGAGCCTCTTTGAAAGACAATTGACTTCTCTTTTAAATAATATTCCGAGTGTATCGTTACTGAACCATGACCATCAAAACTAAAGAAAAACACAATGAATAATACTAGGATCAGGCTAGCAAAGAAACTAAACAGTAGCCCCACTACATTCTTCCAATTGACTGCGTGAGTTAGATAAAAGCGATACCAGATGTGACAAAAAATCGTCACTGCTCCTAGATACAACCAAGGGTTCCACAGGAGCGGAGTAAAGGCGTAACCATAGAAGCCTAATATGAAGTTAGCAATAACAAAAAGTAAAAGAATTAGATACAGGATCCTAAACAGATTCAAATGCTTTCTCATCATTGACCTCTCCTATGTAAACATTGGTTTGAGTTTAAGATAAAACGAATAGCGTGCTCCCCTTAAATAATAATCAACAGAATATGGACTGCTAACCGTAGCCAATGATCAATCAGAGGCGTATCCGGATCACTATTTTTACTATCTAAGAATAGACTGAGCGATAATAAAAGTAAAGCAAGGGCAATGACTATTTTCAGAGACAGCATCATACCACCAATAGCAAGAGCAGCTAGAAAGCCAAAAAATGGCAACGGGCTAAATAAAAATGACAAAAAACTGAAATAGAGCATAAACGAGGAGAGTATCAATAAGCCGTAAACAATCAAATTAGTGAAAATTGAGACTCTTTTACCTTCATTTTTCATTTTTGATAGTGAATAAATGACATAGATCATATAGATAAAAAGTAGCATATTGAATCATTCCTATATTTTATAGATTATGTTAATAGTTTAACCAAAAGCCAATCAAAATACAACTAAAGACACTATTTAGAACAAACTAACTTTTACTCAGATTTTTTTCACTTCTGCTGCTACCTTTTGGAGATGGTGTTTCCGCATGCTAGCGGTGTTTACATCCCGGCCGACTTCACCCAAGATGCAGACACGCTTGGTTTTGATCCCACAGTGGTTCAATACGGCATTCTTCAAGACAGAGATGCCATAACTATCTGGAATATTGAGAGGGCCTGAAAAAATCTTGTACCACCAAGTAGGGGCCATGGAGGTCGCATATATACTAGCTGTTTTCCCTTTGAGCAACTTCTTGAATTGCTTGCCTCTGAGGTAATTCCAGATAAAACTTCCCTGATCATTGGCCGAGTAGGCAATTCCCGGTGTAAAGACCCGATCGATCCAGCCTTTCATAAGGCTCGGCATACTGCTCCACCAGATGGGATAGACAAAGATCAGGTGATCCGCCCACTGGATCCATTCTTGAGAACGAAGAATAAAGGGATCTTCCTCCATCCGCTTTCGATAGCCATAGCGAAGGACAGGATCAAAATCTTCTTCATTGAGACTGATCACTTTAAGCTCGTGGCGATTTGAGTCAATAGTTTCGACAATAGTTTGAAAAATAGCCTGACAGTAACTTTCCTTATCAGGATGCCCATTGATGACTAAAATCTTCATTCTTCCCTCCTATCTAATCCAAGGCCTTGACTTCCAACATCATATCGCGAATTTGCGCTGCTAACTCAAAGTCAAGCACTTCGACGGCTTCTTGCATCTGGCCTTGCAGTTTCTTGACTAGTTCCTTGCGCTCTTGGCGGTTGAGACTGGTGATATCCACTTCCTTGTCCTCTTCTTTGGCAACCGCCTTGGTAACAGAGATGAGGTCACGGATTTCCTTCTTAATGGTTTGTGGCACAATCCCATGCTCTTCATTATAGGCCATTTGAATCTGACGACGACGGGCTGTTTCATCGATGGCTTTTTGCATAGACTGGGTCATGGTGTCCGCATACATGATGACGTGACCCTCGCTATTACGAGCAGCACGACCAATGGTCTGGATCAGCCCCCGTTCGTTACGGAGGAAACCTTCCTTATCCGCGTCGAGAATGGCCACCAGACTGACTTCAGGTACGTCAATCCCTTCGCGAAGAAGGTTAATCCCAACCAAGACATCAAAAACACCCAAACGCAAATCACGGATAATTTCTGTCCGCTCCAAAGTCTTAATATCCGAATGCATGTATTTGACCTTGACACCCATTTCTTTGAAGTAGTCGGTCAAGTCCTCTGCCATCTTCTTGGTCAGGGTGGTGACAAATGTCCGCTCTCCCCGTTCTACACGCGCATTGATCTCACCCAAGAGATCGTCCATTTGTCCCATGGTAGGGCGCACTTCCACCTCGGGATCGAGTAGACCTGTCGGACGAATGATCTGTTCGATGACAGTATCGGTTTGTTCCATCTCATAATCACCCGGTGTCGCTGACACATAGACAATCTGGTGGACATGGCTTTCAAACTCCTCCCGACGCAGTGGCCGGTTATCCAAGGCAGACGGCAAACGGAAACCATAGTTGACCAGCATTTCCTTACGAGAACGGTCACCATTGTACATTCCCTTGATCTGTCCCATGGTCATGTGACTTTCATCGATCATGATGAGAAAATCTTCTGGGAAGAAGTCAAGAAGGGTGTAGGGAGGCTCTCCTTCACTCCGGCCATCCATGTGACGAGAGTAGTTTTCGACCCCATTGGTATAACCCATCTCACGTAGCATTTCAATATCGTACTCAGTACGTTGTTTTAGACGTTGAGCTTCCAGAAGCTTGCCTTCTTTTTCAAATACCTTCAACTGCTCTTCCAATTCCGCCTGAATCTTGGCAATGGCTACTTCCATATGATCGTCATTGGTCACGAAGTGGGTAGCTGGGAAAATGGCCAAGTGGTCCACATCTCCCAGTACCTGGCCCGTCAGAGCTTCAACCTCACGGATGCGGTCAATCTCGTCCCCAAAGAACTCAACGCGAAAGGCATGCTCATCACGCGAAGCTGGGAAAATCTCGACCACATCTCCCCGAACACGGAATTTGCCTCGTTGAAAGTCGATGTCATTGCGCTCAAACTGGATGTCCACCAAATCATTGAGCAGTTTATCACGAGAAATATCCAGACCTGGACGCAGACTCACCACACTATCGGCATATTCCTTAGGCGAACCCAAACCATAGATACAAGAGACAGAAGCCACAACGATCACATCGTTACGCTCCAGCAAAGCTGAAGTTGCTGAGTGACGAAGCTTGTCAATCTCATCATTGACCGAGCTATCTTTTTCGATATAGGTATCGCTCGACGGCACATAGGCTTCTGGCTGGTAGTAATCATAGTAGGAAACAAAATACTCAACCGCATTCTCTGGAAAGAATTCTTTGAACTCCCCATAGAGCTGGCCTGCTAGTGTCTTATTGTGGGCGATGACCAAGGTCGGTTTATTGACTTGGGCAATGACCTGACTCATGGTATAGGTCTTCCCCGTACCAGTCGCTCCCATCAGGATTTGTGCCTTCTCACCACCCTCGATGTTATCCACCAACTGTTCAATGGCCTGTGGTTGGTCCCCAGAAGGTTGATATTTGGATACAAGTTTAAATTTGTTATCTGTAATTCGATTAATCATCTCTTTGTCCTCACATATATAGACCTTATTTTACCATAAATCACTAGAATTCTCTGAGATGAGGAATGAAGAGGGAAGACAACATGTTACAAAATGATCCGTTAAATCGGGATATGTCCGAATTACAACATCATTAATTGGACACGCATTAGCATGAAAACTAAACAAGACTCTCGCAATTACTTCGAAAGTCTTGTCTTTTATTCTAAAACCATGAAATACGTAATTAACATCAACGTCATTGATTTACAAAATTAGCAAGGTTTGCTCATCAGTATCATATTTATTTACTACTTAACCTCTTGATTCCTTACCAAGAGGTAGAGAGTTACTCCAAGTGAACTTACAAGTCCAAAAACGTAAATACAGAGTTGCAAATTGGAAGCACTACCTAATATGGTATCCGCAACAATATTATAAAATAGATAATTAGTCAATGGTTCCACTACTCTTTCTATGAATGGTTGTACTAAAATAGGAAATAGCAATAAAATAGCTAAACTCCCCATTGGACTTTTGAAAAAATAGCTTAAAAAGTAAGAAATCAAAAAGTATTGGATGGAGCCAATCAAAAAGAAACAGAAAAATTCTATACTGACACCATTTTCGCTCCTAAAAAAATGAAACCATATAAGCAGTACAATGTAATATAAGGTTGATTGGAGTAATACATCAAATAACTCTATGAACAGGATCCTAATTGAACTTAAGATTCTTTTTCCACTTACCAAGTAAACTAGTTTTGTTTCGTGTGATTGTAACTCTACAAATGCATTAACACTCCCAATACCAACAGAGAGCATTGATGCAAAAACAAGAGCTTGCTTTAAAGATAATTCTACAATTGTACCATTGATTGCAACTGGTAAAATACTTAAGAGACACACAAAACCTATCAAAAATGACTGTATGGTTATCTGGTACTTCACGGGTTTTAAACTATATTTTTTGACGATAAGACTTCTAAATAGACTTGCCATTCTTCCTCCCCATTCGAATCTTTTCTACAACCATTATGAACACCAAGAACAAGATCCCTTCTACTATTAAAAGTGTAATTCCATACAATTGGCTCGTTTGAGTCCCTTCAATTCGGCCAAAAGCAAATGATTTTGCTCCAATCAATGGCAATAGATTTTCTATTTTAGAGGAAATTCCTCTTAGAATACCTGATAAACTGATAACCAATAATAAAACATCTGCAATTAATGCAGTCATTGATTTTTTCGTTACGATTACGAAAAGTAAAGCTAATAAAGTAAGAACGATTGCAAATATCATAACTCTTACCGTGACATCTAAGAACAAGGTCAATTCTAAATGATTCTTTAGAGTTGAATCTAGAAAAATGAGTAAGATAACAGCATTTACTATAGAAATTATTAAAGTAGAAAGTAACGATAGGACAATCGAACTAACAATAAAACCAGTAAGACGAACTTTCCAGTTTGGGATCAATAACTGAGTAAAATTATCATCACCAAATTGGTAATGGGTTGAATAAACAAGTGAAACCAAGATTGGCAAGAAAATAACACTTGCTTGGTAGGGGGAGGATAAGAGGGCATCCCTAACTGTATAGACTGGATTCGATGATAACATAGATGGATCAAGGTTAACTGCTCGGCCATTTCCTTCTACTAAGGCATTTATCACCTGGATATTTTGAATTGTAAAAAATATGCTGACTCCCAAAATAAGAAAAAAAGTAAATTTAAAAGTAGGTAAACTACAATATTTATAGAGGTCACTAAAAAAGGAACGCTTCAACATATTATGCACCTTCTTTCCCTTCGAGCGCCTTAAAATATGCTTCCTCAAAAGATCCAAACTCTTTCAAAATGTCTTTTGTAGGAGCATCAATAACGATCTTCCCATTAGAAATACCAACCAAATGATCTACAGTTAATTCTAACTCACTCATATAATGACTTGTCATTAAGACAGTTTTACCTTCATTGACAAAAGATTGTAAAAAATTGCGTACCCAGCGTATACCCTCTGGATCTAGTCCATTGATTGGTTCATCTAAAATTAAGATATCAGGATTTGCTAATAAGGCTGTTGCTAAACCAAGACGTTGCTTCATTCCTAATGAATAGTCTTTTACTTTTTTATTTTTAGCTTCACTTAACCCCACCAACTCTAAACATTCCTTGCACCTATTTCTATCAACCCCACAGGCCAAGCCAATCCACCGAAGATGCTGAAATCCAGTTCTGGTCGGGTAAGGTTGGCAACTGTCAAGGAACGATCCAACAATACAAAAAGGATTATCTCCCAATTGAGAGTATTTTTTTCCATCGATCAACGCCATTCCCATTTGACTATTTTCTAAACCAAGTAAAATTCTGATTAAAGTTGATTTTCCAGATCCATTCGGTCCAATCAATCCAGTAATCTCACCTTTCTTAGCTTTGAAAGACACGTTTTGAAGGACAATTTTATTATTATATTCCTTATGTAGCTTTTGAATTGTTATCATTCATTCTTTTTCCTTTCTGACTTTTAGTGAAATTCCACCTTCACTTGGAGCAAGTATAACAGGAGAAAATCAGGAAAATCTCAGAATAATAATTTTTTTCATTTCTAACAAATTGCATTCCATATTTGCTATAATATGCTCATATAATTGGAGGAACTATGAAGTATAAAATTTTAGCCATTGACGATGATGAAAAAATCTTACGATTAATAGGGAATGCATTAGAAGCAAACAACTTTCACGTGGAAACTCGTAAATATATAGAGGAAATCAATATCTGTGACTTTACTGGATTCGATCTAATTTTACTTGACGTTATGATGCCTATTTCTGGTTTAGAAATCTGTCGCTCCATTCGTTCACAAATTGCTACCCCAATCCTATTTCTAACCGCTAAAGATTTTGAAGAAGATTTACTAAAAGGGATTCAAGCTGGGGCAGATGATTACATCACAAAACCATTCAGCATTAAAGAATTAATTGCAAGAATTCAAATGCATCTTCGTAGAGAAGAAAGATCACATCATGCCTCTAAAGAAGAGATGGATTCAAATATAACTTTTTATCGAGATAGTCAAGAAGTTTATTATCAATCAAAGAGAATTTCATTAACTAAGCGAGAGTTTGATTTACTTTATCTTTTAGCAAAAAATAAGAACCGAATATTTAGCATAGAAGAACTGTACAATTACCTCTATCCTGTAGACTCTGATGCACAACTACGATCCATTACTGAATACATCTATCAAATCAGACAAAAATTTAAGATTCATCAAATTGATCCCATTAAAACAGTATGGGGAGGAGGATACAAATGGAAAAAGAATTGACAATCAAGCAACTCATTAAGCGTACCTACCTTAAAATCATGTGGCAATTTCTTCTATGTCTGATACTTTTTTACATAGTTCCAGCTCTTCTATCTTCTGTGTCTGGAATCAATGAGAAAAACGTCAATCACTTTGCTTTATTTTTTAGCGTCAGTTCTTGGATTTATCTTTGCATCATTTTAATTTTTATCATTGTAATAAATATTAGACAATTATTAACCAAGATTCAAAAAGAAATGAACATGGTTTATCATAGTGGTCTATATTTCACCAAAAATGAACATCACCATTTGCAGATTAAAGAATTCATTGAAACAAACGATCTGATCGAAAAAATGCAATCTGAAATAAAAAATAGAATTCAAAATGAAAAAGATCAAAAAAAAGAACTCATGTTTCAAGTATCTAGCGCTGCACATGATCTTCGAACTCCTCTAACTGTCATCAGAGGAAATGCTGAATTCTTACAATCTACCAAGCAAACACCCCAAATAATGGAATGTCTAAAAGATCTTGAGCAAGCAAGTATTCAGTTAAACGAGTATTTTGATCACTTCATCCAATACTCCAAAACCTTTTATGACCATGATATTCAACTTGAAAACATATCAATTAAACAAGTAACTTATCAATTGAAAAATCAAATCACTCCTTTACTCCCTAGAAATACACAATTTGTTTTTACAAACACAGTAACCCCATCGACCCAAATTGCAATTCATTCCAATCTATTTTTCCGTGCAATCACAAATATTATTAATAATGCAATACAACATCAAAAAGAAAATGATGCGCAAATCCACCTAACAATTTCACAAGAAAATAATCGATTAGTTCTAACTATATGGAATAATCAATCTAGTTTTTCAAAAAATATACTACAACATGCTGGAAATCTTTTCTATAAAGATGACCAAGCAAGAACACCCTCTCAAGAAAGTCACTATGGACTTGGTTTATCTTTTGTGAAACGCGTCATGAAACTCCATAATGGAACGATGCATTTAGAAAATATTAGTAATGGTGCACAAGTCAAGCTAATTATTCCCATTATATAAAACAAACCGAACTCATCATTAGGTGTTCGGCTTGTTTTATATGATTGATAAAAAAGACCGGCACTTTTGCCAGTCTTCGTTTTTATTTTCATTTCCTATCAGCCATTTCACACTTGTTCATTAACAACTTTTTCTCTTCTTTCACCTAAGCGGTAAACAATCACGACGGATAATAGAAGAACCAAAGTGGTAATGATTGATCCTTCTGCACCAAATGCTCCTCCTGTTAGCCAGTCAGGTCCTGATCCCATGGTAAAGCTAAAGATAGACGCATCTGCGCCCGTCCCACTGACTTGAAAACCAAGGAGATTTCCTTGTACATAGTTCCAAGTACCGTGTTGAGCGACCACTAGCCAGATACTATCGGTGTAGACAAGGAGCAGACCAGCTAGCACCCCATCAAGGACAATATTCAGTACGGATAAGAAGGTCACTCCTGAATTTCCCAGATGGAGAAAGCCAAAGAGACTACTAGAAATCGCGATTGCTAAAGGCAAATTAGTTCTTGCTGCAATCCGAGTGAGGAGCCAACCCCGTGTCGCTACTTCTTCAGTTCCTCCTTGAAGGAGCCAAAATGGAAATAAACCGAGAATAAAGAGAATGGGTTCTAAACTTAATTCATTAAGCTCAAAAGATCCAATACCACCCAACTGGTAGACAAGGGCAATCACTCCCATTTGAAGAAGAGAAAGCAAGATCCCCCAACCTAGATACTTAAGCCAATTCCTTTTTACAAAACCTAAAGTCGATAGAGGATTCTTCTCAATGAACTTCACCCAAAAAATAAAGAGTAAAAGAATAAATACAAAACTGAAGAGCTGATAATAGAGAATATAATGGTAGAAAAATTCTTGGACACTTGCTCCCCCATTGCCTGGTGAAAAGAGCTCTACTAGAAACCATAATCCAATTGAAAAAGGTCCAAGTAATTCACTCCCAAGCCAAAGCCCTCCTTCGACAAATAGATAGGTTAAAAACACATAGAATAGTGTAGAAACAAGTACTGGCCATGAGGTGTTAGTTTTTATATCTTGAATAATGTTACCTTTCTTCATTATCTTCCTCCTTTTATCTTATAGTTTTATTGTAGCAAAGAAAATCAGAGACTGCAATATTTAACGATGTTAGAAAACCTAACATCGACTAGTTAAAATTCTTGATTTTAATATTCATTTGTGGTATGATAAATCTTGTAAAAAATAAATGATTGAAATTCATACTTGTTTTCAGTATGAATTCTTTGTTTTTTTAAAGCCCTCTTAGGGTATCCCTTCCATTGCTCTTCTCGAGACCAATGGATTAGATATAAAGGAGAACGAAATGAAGAAAAAAATAGTAGCATGTTTGCTTTTCTTATTTCCACTATTCGCCTTTGCGAGCCAAGCACAGGCTGAAACTGTTAAGGTCGTTTTCGATACGGCATATGCACCCTTCGAATTTAAAGACTCAGACCAAGTTTATAAAGGAATTGACGTTGAAATTTTGGACAAGGTCGCTGAAATCAACGGTTGGACATTAGACAAGTCTTTCCCAGGCTTTGATGCGGCTGTCAACATGGTCCAATCCGGCCAAGCCGATGCCATTATGGCAGGGATGACCAAGACCAAAGAGCGCGAACAAGTCTTTGCTATGTCTGATACCTACTATGATACAAAAGTCGTGATTGCGACCAAGAAAGCTAATAAGATCACTTCCTATGACCAGCTCAAAGGCAAAACAGTCGGTGTCAAAAACGGGACAGCTGCGCAACGCTTCCTTCAAAAGAACAAGGACAAGTACGGCTATAACATTAAGACCTTCGACACCAGCGATCTGATGAATAACAGTCTATCAACTGGTGCAGTGGATGCCATTATGGACGACCAACCTGTTATCGAATACGCCATTAAGCAAGGACAAGACCTTTCTATTAATATGGAAGGAGAAGCTGTTGGAAGCTTTGCTTTTGGGGTCAAAAAAGATGGGTCCCATGAAAACCTTATTAAACAATTCAATACTGCCCTTGCTCAAATGAAAAAAGATGGTACGCTAGACCAAATTATCGAAAAATGGACTGGCAGCAGCCAATCATCATCTTCAACAACGACTACCGCCAGCACTTCTGCTGTTCCAGAAACGAGCACTGAAGCCGGCCAAAAGGCGACTCCTAAGAAGAAAAAATACAAAATTTCTAGTGATTCCTCTTTTGCTCCCTTCGTCTTCCAAAATGATCAAAGTAAATATACTGGGATTGATATGGAATTGATTAAGGCGATCGCTAAAGATCAAGGCTTTACTCTAGAAATTAGCAATCCCGGATTTGATGCCGCGGTCAGTGATGTTCAGAATGGAAATGCGGACGGAATGATTGCCGGCATGACTGTGACAGATGCGCGTAAGGCAACCTTTGACTTTTCTGATCCATACTATACAACAAATTCGATTCTTGCTGTTCAAGAAAGTAGTAAAATTTCTTCCTACGAAGACCTAAAAGGAAAAACAGTCGGTGTCAAAAATGGTACTGCTTCTCAAACTTTCCTCGAGGAAAACAAGAGTAAGTATGGCTATAAAATCAAAACCTTTTCAGATGGGGCTTCTATGTATGATAGCTTGAACTCTGGTTCTGTAGCTGCCATCATGGATGACGAACCTGTGATCAAATACGCCATTAAACAAGGACGTAAATTCAAAACACCTATCGAAGGAACTCCAAGTGGTCAGATTGCCTTTGCTGTCCAAAAAGATTCTAATCCTGAATTGATTGAAATGTTTAACAACGGTTTAGCCAACTTAAAAGAAAGTGGCGAATACCAAAAAATCTTGGATAAGTACCTTTCAAGCGATAGCGAAGAAAGCACAGAATCTACTTCAGTGGATGAAACGACTATCTGGGGCTTGCTCCAAAACAACTACAAACAATTGTTAAGTGGACTTGGGGTCACTATTGCACTAGCACTTCTATCATTTGCGATCGCTATGGTGATCGGAATCATCTTTGGAATGTTCAGTGTGAGTCCTTATAAATGGCTTCGTTGGACTGCTGAGATTTTCGTCGATGTCATCCGTGGTATCCCACTGATGATTCTTGCTGCCTTTATCTTCTGGGGAATTCCTAATTTGATCGAGTCCATGACGGGTCACCAATCCCCAATCAATGACTTCCTTGCAGGTACGATTGCTCTCTCACTCAATGCTGCTGCTTATATTGCTGAGATTGTTCGTGGTGGGATTCAAGCCGTACCAGCTGGACAGATGGAAGCTAGTCGAAGCCTCGGGATTTCTTATAGCAAGACCATGCGCAAGATCATCTTACCTCAAGCAACCAAACTCATGCTTCCAAACTTCGTCAACCAATTTGTCATTGCACTGAAAGATACGACGATCGTGTCAGCTATCGGTTTGGTCGAGCTCTTCCAGACTGGGAAGATTATCATCGCTCGAAACTACCAAAGTTTCAAGATGTATGCGATCCTTGCCGTCTTCTACCTCGTCATCATTACCTTATTGACACGCTTTGCAAAACAATTAGAAAAGAGGGCTAACTAATGGCTAAATTAAAAATTGATGTCCATGACCTCCACAAATATTACGGTGAAAATGAGGTCCTAAAAGGCATCTCAACAAAATTCTACGAAGGAGATGTGGTTTGTATCATCGGACCATCTGGTTCAGGTAAATCAACCTTCCTACGCAGTCTTAACCTTCTTGAAGAAGTAACTAAAGGACAAATTACTGTGAACGGCCATGATCTTACTGATCCAAAAACCAACATTGATATCGTCCGTGAAAATGTCGGGATGGTTTTCCAGCACTTCAACCTCTTCCCTCATATGAGTGTTATTGAAAACATCATGTTTGCTCCTTTAGAGCACAAACGCATGAGTCGTGAAGAAGCTAAGGAATTAGCGATGGAACTCTTGGAAAAAGTTGGACTGGCTGACAAAGCTGACGTCAGTCCTGATAGTCTATCAGGTGGTCAGAAACAGCGGGTGGCCATTGCGCGTGGTTTGGCAATGAAGCCAGACGTCATGCTCTTTGACGAACCGACTTCTGCCCTTGACCCTGAGATGGTCGGAGATGTACTAAACGTTATGAAGGACTTGGCTAAACAAGGCATGACCATGATTATCGTTACCCACGAGATGGGATTTGCCCGTCAAGTGGCCAATCGTGTCATCTTTACGGCTGATGGAGAATTCCTCGAAGACGGCAAACCAGACCAAATCTTCGACAATCCACAACACCCACGTTTGAAAGAATTCTTGGATAAAGTCTTAAACGTTTAATAAAAATAAAAACTGGAGCTTGACCTCCAGTTTTTTTCTTCTTCCAAATATGAAAAATATTAAGAAATTTCATTTAAATAACTTGCTAAATGAATCAAAAAACTATACCATAGTAGAGTGTCAAAAGACGTAATAAAAGAATGTAGGTAAATATGAAAAAATTATTAGAAAAAGTTAGTATCCTTTCTTTATCTCTGGTACTAACAACTTCTTTCTCTATCTCAAGCGCACTTCCTTCCATGTTTAATTATTACAAGGATTTACCTAAAGGCCAGATTGAACTCTTGGTATCTCTTCCATCTGCTGGTATCATGGTCACCTTATTTTTAAATACTCTTATCGAGAAGTTTTTAGATGAAAGAAAGATGATTGTTACCGGTCTCTTGATTCTTTCCTTTTTTGGAATGATTCCCTTCATCAACCAAGCTTATCCGATTCTTTTTCTTTCACGTTTAATTTTTGGGATGGGAGTCGGATTGATCAATGCAAAGGCAATCTCCATCATTAGCGAGCGCTACCATGGTCGCGAAAGAATCCAAACACTTGGATTTCGTGGTTCTGCTGAAGTAGTCGGAACTGCATTAGTCACCTTATTAGTTGGTTTTCTATTACAATTTGGTTGGACTGCAAGTTTCTTAGCTTATGGAGCTGGTTTAATTGTTCTCTTCCTTTTCTTAACCTTCGTTCCTTATGAAAAACAAGAAGAAGAACATCATGCTTCTGCTAACCATAAAGAGTCGCTAAAAAAAGAAGAGTGGAAATTAACCATTATCTTAGCTCTTGTAGCCGCAATGATTGTCTTATGTAATGTCGGTGTTACTCTTCGCATACCAAGTATTGTTGCTTTTACCTTCAAAGAATCATACAACTCAGCTAGTCTCATCCTAAGCGGTATGCAACTAATTGGTATCCTCGCAGGTCTCACATTCTCTGGACTTGTCCATACCTTTAAGAATAAGCTCATTACATTTGCGGGTATTGCTTTTGGCCTTTCATTAATTGCGATAGCTCTATCTCCTAGCATTCCTTTACTTGGAATTTCTGCTCTCTTCTCAGGTTATACCTATAGTACATCCCTCACAATGGTCTTTCAGATTATTTCAGAGAAGATCCCTGCTCAACGCTTGAATCAAGTTACTTCTGTTGCCGTTTTAGGTTGTAGCTTTGGAGCAGCCATGACACCTTTTGCTCTAAGTACCATCGGATTCATCTCCGAGAGCAATGCTTTTATTTTTACTGTATTAGGTATTGCAATGGCTCTCCTGGCCTTCTCTCTTCTCTATCTTTTAAAAGATCAGCAGGATTAAATACAAAAGACTGGACAAAGATCCAGTCTTTTTCTGTATTAATTACTAGAAAGTTGGGCAGTTTGCATTTTGTAATAAACACCTCTTTGAGTCATCAACTCCGTATGATTCCCGTGTTCGACAATATTTCCATCTACCATAACTAGGATGAGATCCGCATTTTCAATTGTAGATAGACGATGGGCAATCACAAAGCTCGTTCGACCCACCATCAACTTATGAAAGGCATCCTGAATGAGCAACTCTGTCCGCGTGTCAATGGAAGAGGTCGCCTCATCTAGGATCAGAATCTTAGGTACTGCAAGAAAGACTCGAGCAATGGTCAGAAGCTGTCTTTGTCCTTGAGAGAGGGAGTCTCCAGCATCTGCTAAATAAGTATCATAGCCATCTGGAAGCTGTTGGATGAAGAAATCAGCATTGGCAGCTTTTGCTGCTTGGACCACTTCTTCCTGACTAGCATCTGGGCGACCAAATGCGATATTCTCATGAACCGTTCCAACTTTGAGCCAAGTCTCTTGGAGAACCATCCCAAACTGCTTGTGGTAGCTAGCAAGACTATAGTCACTTACAGGTACTTGGTCTAAGAGTAGGCGACCTTGATCCACATCATAGAATCGCATGAGAAGATTAATCAATGTAGATTTCCCAGCCCCAGTTGGACCGACAATAGCTACCTTACTAGCCGGCGGGATAGAAATGGAGAGGTCCTTTATGAGGGTCTGATCAGGGCGATAACCAAAGCTGACATGATCAAATTGGACTGCTCCTTTGACAGTCTCTTCTTGCAAGTCTCTCTTACCACTTTCTTTCACTTCCTCTTGGTCTAGGATACTATAGAGGCGCTCTGCACAAGCTAAGGCGCTCTGCAGTTCAGCAAGGACAGAGGAGATGTCATTGAAGGGTTTAGTATACTGATTGACATAGTTGAGAAAGGTCACCAACTGACCAACTGTAAAGCCAGTTCCAGATAGGATACGGAAGGTACCAAATCCCGTCACAAGCGCATAGATTAGGGCATTGACAAAGCGCGTCGCTGGATTAACGGTGGAGGAGTAAAAAATCGCTTCTTGAGAGTAACCAGCATAGTCTCCATTAATCTCGATAAACTTCCTATGAAATGCATCCTGAGCATTAAAGGCTTGAAGCAAGCTTTCTTGACTAAGAGATTCTTCAATCATTTGCGTCTGAGCCCCACGCGCCTGGGTCTGCATGCGAAAGAGATGATAAGAACGCTTGGCAATAAAACGGGCGATAAAGAGAGATAAAGGAGTCAAGATTAAGACCATCCCCATCATCATCCAATCTAATCGGGCCATACTCGCGATGGTCACTAGAATCGTAAGAAGACCAACAAAGAACTGACTGAAGACCATGAATAAACCATTGTTCAGTTGTTCAACGTCCGTGGTCAAGCGACTGACCAAATCGCCAGTACCTTGACGATCCAGGTAAGATAAGGGAAGGACATGCACTTTCTGGATGACCTTCTCCCTTAAGTCCCTACTGTAGCGATAGATCATCTGATTGTAGATTAAAGGATTCAACCATTGAATCAGCGTTGCAAAGAGAATCACTAGACCCATTTGCAGGATAAGTGTGGGCAAGAGGTGTGCTGCATCAGGGAGGACCACTAGGTCCACTGCCCGCCCGATCAAGATGGGGATATAGACGGTTAACAGGACTTGCAAGATGGTTCCCAGACTGGCTAAGATTAGCCAAATAGGCTGCTTGGCTATATCAACAAGCAAGCGCCCTAAATAATTCTTCTTTTTCATTCTGCTCCCTCCTCTCTCTTCTGTTGGGAGAAATGAATCTCTTGGTATAAAGGATTCGTTGCCACCAAGTCCTCATGACTTCCTAGGCCGACTTGACGACCTTTATCTAAGACGAGAATTTGATCAGCACTTCGCAGACTATTGGTCCGTTGCGAGATGAGGATGAGACTTGTCTCCGTCAATTCCTCTTTTAGAGCCTGTAAGAGTCGTGCTTCTGTCAAATAGTCCAAGGCAGATGTAGAATCATCCAAGACCAAAAATGGAGCTTGGCGAAGGACAGCCCGAGCGATGGTTAAACGTTGCCGTTGACCACCAGAAAAATTCCGTCCAAAAGCTTCTACGGGAGCCTCTAGTCCTCCCTCTTTCTCACGGACGAAATCAGCTGCTTGCGCAACTCCCAAGGCCCACCACAACTGCTCTTCGTTCGGTTCCTCATTTAATCCTAATGTTAGGTTTGAACGAATACTCCCTTTAAAGAGCTCTGCTTTTTGAGGAACTACTGCTACCCAGTCACGCCATTGACGAAGAGTCTTTGGACTCTGACCATCCTTAAAGAGACTTACACTCCCGTGGCTTGGGCTATAAAGATGCCCTAGCAATTGAACCAGAGTCGACTTCCCAGCTCCTGTCCCTCCTATAATTCCCAAGGTTTGTCCCTTCTTTAGTGATAAATCAATACCCTCTAAGGATGGTTTTGCAGCTAAAGGATAGGTAAAGACAAGGTCTTGGATCTGGAGGGCCAGTTGAGGATCAGAAACAGATACATCATCCAACTCTTGATCCAGCTCTTCACTTTTCTCATCAAAGACCTGGACTATCCGACCAGCAGCAATATAGCTTTGGTTGAGCGAGGTCACCAACATGGCTAACTTCAATAATTCTGTTAAGATTTGAAGCAGGTAATTAACCAAAGCAACCAACATTCCTTGACTGAGGGTCCCCATTTGAATAGAGGCTTGCCCTTGCCAAAGAATACAAAGCAAGGTTCCATTCACGACGAGGAAAGTCAAGGGACCGATTAAACTAGACCATTTAGAGACCACTAATTGCCACTTCGTATAGTCTTGGTTGACCTCATTAAACTCTGCTTCTTCGTGAGCTGCCTGCCCAAAGGCGCGGATAACCCTCATCCCTTGAAACTGCTGACGCGTGATGGTAACCATCCGGTCCGTAATTTTCCTGATGCGCGCATAAAGAGGATTGACCAGACGAGACATAAGGACAATGATTAGGGTTAAGAGAGCAACCATACCAATAAACCACAGGGTCAGTTGCGGACTAATGGTGAAGGCCATAAAAATAGATCCAAAAACGACAATCGGCGCACGGAGAAATAGACGTAAAAATAGATTAATCCCCGTTTGAATCTGATAAGTATCACTGGTTAAGCGCGTCACGAGACTTGAAGTGGTTAAACGGTCTCTTTGCTCCTTAGACAAGCTAAGAATCTTCTCATATAGGTCATTGGTCAATTCCTTGGTATAGCCTACCGCTGCCTTCGAAGAAAAATATTGGGCCGTTATCGCTACAAGAACCCCAAAACCAGCAAAAACAAATAAGAGACCAACCAGTCCAAATATCCCCCCTTGATCCTGAAGGGGGATAAGCTGATCGACCAGATGGGCAATTAAAAGTGGAACCAGTAATTCAAAAGTTGCTTCTAACAACTTGAAAAACGGTCCCAGTATGGTTTCTTTTTTATAATTCCTGAAGTATTTCAATAAGTCTTTCATACTAGTCATTTTTCTTTCTAAAGGATGTACTTATTTTACCACAATTTAGAAAGAGAGAAAAACTCTCCCTGCAAAGCAGAGAGAGTTGAAAAACGACCCAATGTACGTCAGGAATATTATTCCATCTTTGTCCCCTTATTTAATAGCTTGCCCATTTTCCCTAATCCAATCATTAAGAGAGGGAAAGATAGGAGGGTCACAAGGCCTAGTACAAGGAAAACAGCTACAAATCCACAAGTGTCAATCAACCAACCAGTCAGAGGGAAGATCACAATCATAGACAAACTAAACATCATCGAATTGATACTAAGCATGGTTGCTCGTACACTGGACGGTAAATAAGCTTGTAAATCATTGTAGTAAATGGGTTGATACACTGCATAAAGGGCATTGGTCAAGAGATAAACACTCAGGTAGGAGAATGGAGTCCTCCACCCTACCAACAGCAAGGCCAAACCTGTCAGTAAAACCAAAACTGGAAAGACTTGATTGCTCTTCCATTTCTTCCCGATTTGACTAGCTAGATAAACCGCTAGAAGATTAAACCCACTACCAATCAACATGATGAGCGAAACTTGCCAACTGGCTAGGTCGCTGATTTTCTGTTGGTAGTAAAAATAAAACATACACATGATGGTTCCTACCAGTTGATAGGTAAGCATCCAGTAAAACAAGACTGGTTTCTCCTGCCATTCTTGTTTTATAACCACCAATATCCGTTTTAAGGTCAAGTGATCTCTTTCACCACTCTTGGTTTCTGGCTCCTTCATCAGAAAAATCAAGAGAATGGAAAGCAAGGAAAGCCCAATAGCAATCAGGTAGGTCCAAGCCAATGCTCCATGAACAAAGAAGCCTGCCACAACGGTACCTAAAGTTCTGGTGACTTCGGCCACACCAGACAAAAAGCTAGAAATCTGAAGATATCGGTCCTTTTGACCCGCTTCAACCGCCGAATCATATAAGAAAGCGGTATTGGTTCCCGAGTCAAAATTGTAAGACCAAGCATTAACCATCATGGCAATCGCATAAATCCAAAAATTGCCCTGACCAAATAGAATCAAGATAGAAGACACAATACTGGCCAAGCGAGCCAAATAGAGATTGGTCTTATAACTAAATCGGTCGGCCAACATACCGGATGGGATCTCACACAAGAGACTTGTCCCATGAAAGATACTCTCTAATAGACCGATTTGAAGCAAGGAAAGACCATTTTGGATAAAAAATAAAATCCAAAAGCTAGTAATTCCAAAATAAGATGTAAATTCCAAACCTGCTAGGAGTGAAATATTGCCTTTGTAAGTTCTTTTGAACATTGTTATTCCTCTTTCAATAGATAG
Source organism: Streptococcus sp. 1171_SSPC (assembly GCF_001069335.1). Lineage (NCBI taxonomy): Bacteria > Bacillati > Bacillota > Bacilli > Lactobacillales > Streptococcaceae > Streptococcus > Streptococcus sp. 1171_SSPC. The sequence goes on along the minus strand of NZ_JWAK01000012.1, from coordinate 11,834 downwards.
TTTGACTGTTTCTAAAAGACTTACTTAGAGTTGCCTACATTTTCTCCACCTCTTTCATTTAAAGTGAGAGTGGGACAGAAATCGGTAATTCGTTAGAATTCGATTTCG
>NZ_JWAK01000012.1:0-11626 GCF_001069335.1 Streptococcus sp. 1171_SSPC | reverse complement strand
AATCCAAAGACAATTGAGAGGCTAGGACTTTTGTCCCAGCCTCATAGTTATTAAGGTTTGATACGGTGCAACATACGTGGGAATGGAATGGCTTCACGGATGTGTTTTGTACCTGCTGCAAAAGTTACCATACGCTCGATACCAATACCAAATCCACCGTGTGGGACTGTACCGTATTTACGAAGGTCAAGGTAGAATTCGTACTCTGTACGATCCATTCCAAGTGATTCCATCTTAGCGACAAGGGCATCGTAGTCTTCCTCACGCATGGAACCACCGATGATTTCTCCATAACCTTCTGGCGCAAGCAAGTCTGCACAAAGCACGCGATCTGGGTTACCAGGAACTGGTTTCATGTAGAAGGCCTTGATGTCTGCTGGATAGTTGATCACGAAGGTTGGTACACCAAAGTGGTTTGAAATCCAAGTTTCGTGTGGAGAACCGAAGTCATCTCCATGCTCGAGATGTTCGTAGTCCGCATCTTCATCGTTTTCATGCTCTTGCAAGAGATCAATCGCTTCATCATAAGTAATGCGTTTGAACGGCTCTGCAATGTAGCGTTTCAAAAGCTCAGTATCACGTTCCAAAGTTTCCAAGGCTTGAGGAGCACGATCTAGAACACCTTGGAGCAAAGCTTTAACATAAGCTTCTTGCAAGTCAAGTGACTCATCATGTGTCAAGTATGAGTATTCCGCATCCATCATCCAGAACTCAGTCAAGTGACGGCGAGTCTTAGATTTCTCCGCACGGAATACTGGACCAAAGTCAAAGACACGACCAAGAGCCATGGCACCTGCTTCAAGATAAAGCTGTCCTGATTGGCTCAAGTATGCTGGTGTTCCGAAGTAGTCTGTTTCAAAGAGTTCAGTAGAATCTTCTGCCGCATTTCCTGATAGAATTGGGCTATCAAATTTCATGAAGCCATTCTTATCAAAGAACTCATAAGTTGCGTAGATAATAGCGTTACGAATTTGCATAACAGCAACTTGTTTGCGTGAACGCAACCACAAGTGGCGGTTGTCCATCAAGAAGTCTGTTCCATGTTCTTTTGGAGTAATTGGGTAGTCTTGCGATTCACCGATGACTTCGATATCTGTAATATCGAGCTCATAACCAAATTTAGAACGCTCGTCTTCTTTGACAATCCCTGTCACAAAGACAGATGTTTCTTGGCTCAAGCGTTTGATAGTATCAAACTTCTCAGCTCCTACTTCTTCACCGAATTTTTCGATAAAGTTTGGTTTAAAAGCAACCCCTTGGAAAAAGGCAGTTCCATCACGCAATTGCAAGAAAGCAATTTTCCCTTTTCCTGATTTGTTCGCCACCCAAGCACCGATGGTCACTTCTTGACCAACGTAGTCTTTTACTTCGATGATGGTAATCCGTTTTGTCATAATACATCTTCCTTTTCTCGTTAAACTTGTCCGGAGACATGATCACCTTTCATTTTACCACAAATAAGAGCCGATAGCTATCTCTCACAATCTAAAAATTCGGCTTTTTTTGACGAAAACAGACCTTTTTAAAAAAAAGTAAATCAACTTTCTCAAATTCTTGAACCGATTTAAATATTCTATCCTATATTTTGATTATTCAAAGGAAAACCCTGCAATTTCATCCCTTTATAGCAGCTATTTTTGACAAGTAAAAAGCTTGAAAGTTATACTATCAGTATGTAAAAGGAGGAAAATATGAAAAAGAAAATTCAACTCACTACGGGATTGTGTGCAGCTGTTTTAGCTCTCAGTCTCGCAACAACCACATTTGCGGATGAGCAAACAGCACCTATCACTGCTCCTATCTCTGAACGACAAGATATGCTTGCTCCTGTTTCAGTCATTTCTGAAAGTTCAACTACTGCAGTTACCAACGAAGCACTAGCGCCACTTCCTAGCGAAGAAACAACTACCCCAACAGTTGAGGAAGCAACCCCAGCTCCTGCTGAAACTCCAGTGGATCCAAGAATCTCTGAAGTTCGTGTTATCCATCGTCGTCGGACTCTTACACCAGACTATTATCCAATCGCATCTTCAACAGATGTCGTCTACAAAACAGTTGAAGCCCGTGCTTTTACCGAATATGACGTATCTAGGAATGGTCCAGCAACAGTAACAGACGAAAACGGAAAAACATGGTACCGAGTGCGATATTCTGATCTTGGTATCAAAGATGGCTTTGCATACAATAGTGCCCCTGAAAAAGGAACTGCTACAGCACCAGTCATTGAAGTCATTCATCTCTATGACGATATTGATTTGAATCCTGTCGTTATTAAACGAGCTCGTTTTGTAGACGAAAAGGGACAAGAAATTGCGCCTTCCCAAGAAAACAGCGTCGAGCGCAGCCTCGATTTGGCTTATGAAGCTGGTCTACCAACAGCACCCGCTCAAATCCAAGCTAATGGAAAAACTTATACCTTCCAATCAGCTAACAAAGAAGAATTGACCTCCCACAAACTTCATGTTTCTAACTTGGTTACTGTGACCTATTTCTATAAAGAAGTCACCACACCAGTTGTTGAGAAACCGTCAACACCTTCTGTTCCAGAAAAACCTGTTCAAAAACTCCGTCTTCCAAAAGGAAATAACGAAGTGAAAACACGCGTATCTATTAGCAAGAAGACCCAATCAAAACCATCTAGTCCAGAAAGCAAAAAACTCCGCCTTCCCAAAGGAAATAACGGAGCTAAGACCCGTGTCCCTGTGAAAAAGGCGAATAGGATCCTTTCTGTCGATTACTTATAATTCTATAGAAATAACCTTGGTCAAGGCAACCAAGGTTATTTTTTTAATTCTCCATAAATTGATGCAAGCGGCGAACAGCTTCCTTTAGAGTATCCAAGTCAGTTGCATAGCTAAGACGGACATTCTCTGGAGCTCCAAATCCAGCACCTGTGATGAGGGCAACTCCCACTTCTTCCAAGATGGCAGTTGCAAACTCTGTCACATCCGTATAACCTTTCATCTCCATGGCTTTTTTGACATTCGGGAAGAGATAGAAAGCTCCCTGTGGCTTGATTACATCAAAACCTGGAACTTCGCACAAAAGAGGATAAACGATGTTCAAACGCTCCTCAAAAGCTTGACGCATCACCTCTACTGAGTCTTGTGGACCTGTCAAGGCTTCAATCGTAGCATACTGAGAAACAGCTGTCAGATTGGAAGTTGTTTGACCAGTCAGTTTACTCATGGCTGAGATAATCTCTGGATCACCAACCGCATAACCAACCCGCCAACCTGTCATGGCATAGGCTTTTGAAACACCGTTAATGACAACCGTTTGTTTGCGGATGGCTTCGGATAAGCTTGAAATCGGAATAAACTCATTGCCGTTATAGACCAGACGACCATAGATATCATCCGCTAGGATAATAATGTCATGTTCGACAGCCCAATTTCCAATGGCTAGGAGTTCGTCCTTGCTATAAATCATCCCCGTCGGATTAGAAGGAGAGTTTAAGACCAAGACCTTGGTTTTTTCCGTCCGAGCTTCTTCCAATTGCTCAACGGATACCTTAAAATCATTGGCTTGGTGTCCCTTAACATAGACAGGAACCCCTTCTGCCATTAGGACCTGGTCTCCATAACTGACCCAGTATGGTGTTGGAATGATGACCTCATCACCTGGATTGAGCAAAGCCATAAAGAAGGTATAGAGCGAAAACTTCGCTCCAGTCGCAAAGGTGACTTGATTTGGTGATACAGAGTATCCATAGTAGCGTTCGAAATAGGTATTGACGGCAGCCTTTAATGCTGGAAGGCCAGAAGCAACCGTATAAAAGGAAGCCCGTCCATCCCGAATAGCTTGAACTGCAGCATCTTGAATATTGTCAGGAGTGTGAAAATCAGGCTGGCCCAAGGTTAGAAAGAGGATATCTTTTCCTTCTGCCTTTAGTTTTTTTGCTTTGGCATCACTTGCCAGGGTGACACTTTCTTCCATCTTTAATACACGATCAGAAATTTTCATACCTTACCTACTTTCTATCTGGGACCAGTTACAGACGAACCAATTTAGACTAAGATTCTACCAGAAGCTGGCTACAATACCTATATTATACACCATAAATCTGACTTGGAGCAAGATTTTACTAAAGATTCCACATAAACTTTACTCCTTCTAACTATTCGAATTGTAAATAATTTGAAAGTGAAGTTAACAGACCTATTTCTTGTGTTGATAATTCCATTATCTTGTCACCCACCTGTAATGTATTTGATATTAAGGCTTAATAGCGTCTAATACTATTTATTGATAAAATAATAGTATGAAGAATTTAGAAAAACTATTTGAAGAAGCCCAAACAGAATTAAAAACTATGATTGTCTTTCACAAGGCGGAACGGACTTTTCGTGCAGCAGAGTCTCATGTCTTTAAGGAACATCAGTTGACCCCTACTCAGTTTTCCGTTTTAGAAACCTTGTACAGTAAGGGGGATCTCCGTATTCAGAACCTGATTGACAGTATTTTAGCGACCTCTGGAAATATGACTGTCGTGATTCGAAATATGGTGCGTGATGGATGGATCAAGCGTGAAACCGATCCAGATGACCGTCGTGCCTGCATTGTTTCTTTGACAGAAAAGGGACGTAAAAAAATTATCGAAGTACTTCCTGATCATATACAAAATGTTCAAAAAGTTATGAGTGTCTTTAGAGAAGAAGAGCAAAAACAACTGCAAACTCTTCTGAAAAAACTAAAGGGCTCCCACTAAATTCTAATCTTTCAATCAGTCGTGTTCATAGCTAACTATGAACGCGTTTTTTTATTCTCAAAAACAAAAGGTACTAGTAGTTGCTGACTAGTACCTTTTATTTACTCATATTTCACAAAGACTAATTGTTTTTCTGTCGATAAATCATTCTGGTAGGCAAAGCCATTAAAACTTAACTGCTTCATCTCTTCGACCTTCGTGATCTGCTTCTCTAGTAAGGCTGTCACAAAAGCCCCACGCGCTTTCTTAGAAATCGTTGAGTGAACCTTCAACTGACCATTTTTCTCTTCTAGAAATTTAAAGGTAACCATCCGATCTTGAATCTCCTTAGAAAAGACGGTTTCAAACTCACTAGAAAGTAAAGAAATAACGAGGTCTTCATCTTGAAGAGCTTGATCATAGACAGCCTTCCAAAAGGTCTTTAAGGATTTCCCCTGGACCTTGAGCTTCATGAGAAAGTCCAAACGATGGGGAGCAATCGGAGCAAGTGCCGGAATCACTCCATAAAGAGCCGAGGTAATGAAAAGATGCTCTTGCACGTAAGCTTCTTCTTCCTTTGTCCAGTCTGTTCGGCGGATATTCCGATACATGAGGCCGTCAAAGAGCTTCAAAGCTGGATAGGTCTTAGCTGTACCCGACTTGAGCGCTTGGATCCGTTGATCCTCCTCGCTTGCTCGCTCTAAAGAAATCTTATAAAGTAAGGCTAACTCTTCTAAAGATAATGAAGCTAAGGCATCGATGACCGCTTGAGTCTCATTTGATATAGGATTCCCCATTTTTTCTGGGGTATCCAGATTCATTTCTTTTGCAGTTGGAATTAATAGTTTCATAGATTTATTGTACCATATTTCATTTTCGCTTGACATAAAATTCCCATCATGTTATCATCTAGTTATTAAAACTAGATATCAAAGAGGTGACAACTATTTTATTCAACTACAGTTATCCCAAGTGGGAAGAAATTCCTGATATTGACCTTTATTTGGACCAAGTCCTCCTCTATGTCAATAAGGTTTGTGCGCCTTTTATCTCAAAAACAGACAAGGGCTTGACAGCCTCCATGGTCAATAATTACGTTAAACACGGCTATCTGCCAAAACCAGATAAGAAGAAATACAAGCGACAGCAGGTTGCCCGACTCATTGCTATTACGACCTTAAAGACGGTTTTTTCGATTCAAGAGATCGCGGCTACCTTGAACCTCTTGCAGAGTCAAGCCAGCTCCGCTGACCTCTATAATAGTTTTGTGGACTTTCTCCATGAAGAGAAAGAACCTTTAGCTCCAATTATCGGATCTGCCTGTCGTACCGTGATACTCTACCAAGAAACCCTATCCTATATCCATGTTCATTCTGAGGAGGAAATATAAAAGTGAATTATGCTAGTAAATTAAGTAAACGATTATCCTTTGGAGAAGAAATCGCTAATAGTGTCACCCATGCAGTCGGGGCTGTTTTGATGCTCTTTCTCCTTCCAACTTCTGCTATTTATAGTTATGAAACACATGGGACTTTAGCAGCTGTCGGGACTTCGATTTTTGTCATCAGTCTCTTTCTCATGTTTCTCTCATCGACTATCTACCATGCCATGGCCTATGACTCACCTCAGAAGTATGTCCTTCGAATCATCGATCACTCCATGATTTACATTGCCATAGCAGGTAGCTACACACCCGTCGTCCTTTCTCTCATGAACAACTGGTTCGGCTATGCCATTATCCTGATTCAATGGGGGACGACCATCTTTGGGATACTCTACAAAATTTTTGCTAAGAAGGTAAATGAAAAATTCAGCTTGGCCCTCTATTTGATTATGGGATGGTTGGTGATTTTCATTATCCCACAGATCATCAGCCAGACAAGTCCAACCTTCTGGGGTTTGATGCTGATGGGTGGCCTGTGTTACACAGTTGGAGCTGGATTTTACGCCAAAAAGAAACCTTATTTCCATATGATTTGGCACCTCTTCATCCTCGCCGCTTCTGCTCTCCAATATATCGCGATTGTTTATGTCATGTAAGACAGTGACTCTCTTATAGGGAGTCACTTTTTAGTTGCTTTTTTACACCGAATTGACTACAATAAAGAAAAATTGTACGGGGACAGTTATGACGACCAAATACCAAAAGATTTTTACAACATTGAAAAACCAGATTGACCAAGGGATCCTAAAAACTGGAGACCGCCTTCCTTCCGTTCGCCAATTGGCCAATCAGTATGCCTGTAGCAAGGACACCGTCCAACGAGCCCTACTCGAGCTCAGCTATAAGAACTATATCTATGCCAAGCCTCAAAGTGGCTACTATGTCCTGGAGGAAGAAACGGTCAAGCATACCGACCTGCCTCTACGCCTCAAGGAAGACCGCTTCCAGGCCTTTGAAGACTTCCGAACTTGTATCAACGAAACTCTCGTCGGTCGTGACAACTACCTCTTCAACTATTATGAAAAACAGGAAGGTCTAGTCGATCTCCGTCAATCTATTGCCTCTCTCCTTCGAGAAGATGCCATATACACTCAGGAGCAACAAATCGTTATCACCTCAGGAACCCAGCAAGCCCTCTACCTCTTAAGTCAGATAGTCTTCCCAAACCAAAAAGAAGAAATCCTAGTAGAGCAACCAACCTATTACCGCATCAATAAATTAATTCAGGAGCAAGACTTACCTTATCAAAGCATCAATCGCTTGCCTCAAGGAATTGACTTTGACCAACTGGAAGCCATCTTCAAAAGTGGCAAAATCAAATTTTTCTATACCATTCCCCGCTACCATTACCCTCTGGGACATAGTTATAGCAAGCAAGAGAAGGAACAGATATTGGCCTTAGCAGACCTCTATGATGTCTATATTGTCGAGGACGATTACTTGGGTGATTATGATCCACACTTTTCTCCTAGCTTTCATTATCTGGATGCATCTGACCGGGTTATCTACATTAAGTCCTTTTCTACCAGCCTCTTTTCTGCCCTCCGCATCACTTCTATGGTCCTCCCCCAAGCGCTTCTTTCCCCTGTCTTAAAACTTAAGGGAACACTCGACTATGAAAGTAACTTGGTCATGCAGAAGGCCTTGAGCCTCTACATTGACAATGGCATGTTTGCAAAAAATAAAGGGCTCCTTCACCAACAGCAAGTCATCCAAAAAGAGCAAGCTGTTTCCCTACTCCAGCAACATTCCCTTTCCGTTCCCGCATGGCCAGTCATTGGAGGAGTCTTACTAGATTTGAGACAGGTCCCTTCGGTCGCTCGTCTGAAACATAGCGGTCTCCCTCTCCACTTCTTCGAATCTGCCTATATTCAAAGCTGTCCCTATGCATTTGCCCGTATCAATCAGGACAAACTGGAAGAGGTTTTACCCCAAATTAACGCTTATCTATGATTCAATCCCATCCTTCTATTCTTGAGTTATTTTTATATATAAAACCATGTTACAAAAATATTACATTTATTACAAAAATTACTTGCCATCTGTAATAATAGGAGTATAATCTAAGTCAGAAAGATAAAGAGGTGATATTATGAAACGATCTTTGATTCGTTGGACTGCAGCCTCTCTTGTGGCTGCATCACTTGGACTTGCTTTGGGAAGGTGTGGCTCAAAAGATAAAACAACTTCCTCATCCGAAAAAGCTTCTAGCTCGAAAGTTGAGAAAAAACCAAAAGCTAGCTTGAATAAAAAAGCTACAGCTTCTTCTTCTCAAGCAAAAGTAGGAACTGAATCTTCAAGTCAGGCAAGTAACCCCTCAGCTTCAACTGAACCGAACAAGGCAGAAAATACAACTTCAACTGATCAAGCAGTTGTTCCTGCAGATCTTGTTGGCACATGGGTAGGATCTAGCCCTCAGGCGGATAGCATCAAAATGACTATTGAAGCCAATGGAGATATTACAACTGTCGTTAGCTTTAAAAATGATAGTGAACCAACACGTACAGCTACCTATACTGCAAGAGCTATTCAAGCATCTGGTAATGTCTATTACTGGGAGTCAGAAGGTCTTAATGGCGCAGATGCACTACTTCCTGGTATTACTGGATTAGGAGTAGCAAATTTCCGCTTCAAACCAGGATTTATCCTTGAGGAAGGTCATTATACTCCGATAGCCTTTACAACAGATATCAATACAGAGTTTGACTATAGCAATTACAGAGATTTCCACTTCTCATTGACCAAAGAGCAATAAGGCCAGGAAATTCACCACTAAAAAAGAATGTTGACCCTTCAACATTCTTTTTTATGTTTTAATCACTTTCACAAATCAATTGGGTTAAACCCTTACTTCTTGGTCAAGGCCCAACTCTTGGCCACAAGCTCAAAAAGATGATCATCCTCTACTCGTTCATCCAAGGGAATGCTGATCCAGTACTTCTTGTTCATATGGTAGGCCGGATAGAAAGGAGGCTCTTCTAAGAGTTGGCTGACCTGGTCCAGTTTAAGATTTAAGACCTCAATCTTCCCTTCCTGTTTCGCATCAAGCTTGGACCAGTCAATCTTCATAAGAACACCAAACCATTTGAGATCCTTTTGATGACGAAAGACGCCCGAGTCCGGTGAGCGGTCCCATAGATATTCGAGGGGACGATCATACTGCTGACTGATCCAATCCACCAAGCGCTCGGTCTGTGGATACATAAAATCTTTGACAGCAAAACAAGACTTTCTTATATCTTCTAAGGCCTGCTGACAGGCTTCTCTGACTTGACCCACATATTGACCGACCATCTGGTCCATATGGAGTTGAACATAGTCGTCACCTGTTTCTTGATCCACTAACCAAAAATCCACTTCCTTACCTTGGACAGTCACATAGAGCTTGAAGTCTCCATCGAGGATTAGTTGCTCATAGTGATAGGCCTCTCCCTGCTCTGAAAACCCATAAGCCAGGGCTTTTTCTTTATCTATACTATATTTCTCAAAATAATCTGGTAAAAACACTGGTCTACTCCTTCTTCTCCAGTATACCAAAAAAGAAGCAAAAAATGAGTTGAGAATGGTCCTCAACTCATATAGATTTAAAAGACAACGCGGGTCCCATGGACCTGATCCACTCCTGGAACGTCAAGGAAAAGCTGACGATTCTCCATCGAGATACCACCACCTGCCAAGATTTCTACCTGGCCATCCGCTAACTTAGCATACTCTTCGTAGCGTTGCAACCGTTGTTCTAAGTCTGTTTCTGGATTGCCGGCTCTCGTTAATAGTCGAGTCACGCCCACTTCCTTCATCCACTCGATCGTCGACGCTTGATCTTCTAGAGGAATCTGGTCAAATGCCATATGCAGGGTTAATTCTAATCCTTTCCTAGCTTGGATGAAACGAAGCATGGCGTCTTTATCCAACTGATTGTCAGCAGTCAAGACACCTACCGCCAAGCCATCAACACCCAAATCACGAGCAACTTTCCAGTCTTCTAACATAATGTCTAGCTCTTGCTCGGAGTATACAAAATCTCCACCTCGTGGACGAATCATGACGATAACCTTGGCATGATACTCCTTAGCAAGCTTCACAGCTTCTTTGATCACAGCATAGCTAGGAGTCGTACCTCCTACCGCTAGGTTATCACATAGTTCTACACGACGCGCTCCTGCTTGAAAAGCTTTTTCTAAAAGAGTCATGTTTTCTGCACAAAATTCATATAGTGGCATTTTAAATCTCCCTGTTTCTGAAATCGTTTTCTTGTTCTACCATACTCTTTTTCCTGGGCTTTGTCAAACAGAAAAACCATCGGCCTCATCAGAAACCAATGGTTGATGCTTAATAGGAAATTGGAACGATGATTTGTAGAACCATGTTCCCTTTTTCGACCTTAGCAGAATGGATTTGATAGCCACTTGTCGGCAATGTCAATTGGATTTGATTGCCTGTCATGGTAGCTCCGGTTCCCTCTTGGTTAACTTTTTCAGCAATTTTCGAAGCAACCAAGGCACGTGGAATTGGGAGATGGCCAAGACGGGCCCGTTCCAGGTTTAAGGTCAATTGTTGATCCGTCACACTCGCTGAAAAGTCAATGCTCACCATGGTTTCCACCGGTCCCAGTTCAATCGGAACCTGAACATTGATATGGTCTCCATTCATAGAGACAGCTGTATTGAGGAGTGTTTCATCCGACACCTCTCCGAGCATTCCTTTGATGACTTGGCGCAATTGAGGAGAATTCAGCTGAAGCTCTGTTTGCAGGCCAGATGCTGTTACGTCTGCTGTAGAAAGACCTTCTTGGGCCAAATCTACCAGCGTAGAATTCACTGTTACATTCTTAAATTGTTCTTGAGTCGAAACTTTTGCCGGTATCAAGAAAATTGCTAGGACAATCACTAGGAGGAAGGTCAGTCCGATGAGTCGTTTGATCCATTTCCACATATGGTCACCTCTTTTCGTTTAGTTGGATAGAAGAGAAATCATCTCTATCACTATTGATCTATTCTTTTTAAAATATGACTTCTATTCTACCCTAATTTTTCAAAAAAAGCGACTCGGAGGAGCATGATCTAAACAAGAAAAGAGGCCGGCCAAGGTCCCATCCCCTATTTGAATGTTAATGGAATTGCATCCCCCATTCGTCATCTTTACTAGCGTTCTTATCAACTTCATGAGCGATTATAAATTTAATAAGATGACTGGTGAATAACTAGGAGTATTATTTTAACAAAAACACCCATATTGCCTATTGTTTTGGGCCTTTTTTCATGCTACACTAATCCTAAGAGAATCAAACAATAAGGAGATCAAACAATGAAAGAATTCATGGATAAATTGAATAACCTACCTAAGCCAGTTCAATACATTATTGCCATCATTATTTTCTTTATCGCGTTTTACATTTCTTATAGCTTGTTTTAAACTATAACGTAAAAAGCTTTCCTTAGCTAATGCGGTATTTTAAAAGAGGCTGGGACAAAAGTCCTAGCCTCTCAATTGTC
>NZ_JWAK01000011.1:0-469 GCF_001069335.1 Streptococcus sp. 1171_SSPC | reverse complement strand
ATGGCGCGAGACGGAATCGAACCGCCGACACATGGAGCTTCAATCCATTGCTCTACCAACTGAGCTACCGAGCCAAATATTGCGGGAGCAGGATTTGAACCTACGACCTTCGGGTTATGAGCCCGACGAGCTACCGAGCTGCTCCATCCCGCGTTAATATTAAGGAGGATGTGGGATTCGAACCCACGCACGCTTTTACACGCCTGACGGTTTTCAAGACCGTTCCCTTCAGCCGGACTTGGGTAATCCTCCAGCTAATTATGGACCTTGTAGGACTTGAACCTACGACCACTCGGTTATGAGCCGAGAGCTCTAACCAGCTGAGCTAAAGGTCCGACAAGATCAATAGTATAGCGGCGAAGGGGATCGAACCCCCGACCTCCCGGGTATGAACCGGACGCTCTAGCCAGCTGAGCTACACCGCCATAAATCGGGAAGACAGGATTCGAACCTGCGACACCTTGGTCCC
>NZ_JWAK01000010.1:0-25396 GCF_001069335.1 Streptococcus sp. 1171_SSPC | reverse complement strand
TTCATAGATCTGAACTTTATCTTTATAAGTCAATTTCATAATAAAAAACCCCCAAAAGTTAGATTTTTTCTGTCTAACTTTTGGGGGTTTTTTATTATTCCTTTGGTTATTAAAATTATAGTAGTTTAATCTTGCTTCTTTTTATAACCGACAAGACCTGCAAATCCAGTGAGAAAAGCAAATCCAAGATATGCTAATTGGGAATTTTGCTCTCCCGTTGCAGGTAGCTGACTACCAGGTTTAATCAAAGTTTTTTCTGATTGTATTGACTCTTTTTGGCGTTCAGAACTTTGAACTTGAGTTTGAGTTTGAGGTTGAGGTTGAGGTTGAGTTTGAGGTTGTTTTTCGTGATCGATAGGCGTTAAGTTGTGTTCACTATTTTCAGTATCTTGCTTATCTTGAGGAGTTTGTAATTCTTTGACTTTATATTCAAAAATCAGATCTGTAGTTCCTACTCCGACTTGGCCTAATTGTTGTGCACTGCTAATACGTTCGTATCTTTGACCATTATAAGAAATTTCGTCGGGAGCAACAGCAATGTAGGCAGAACCGTTATCTGCATTTGAAGCAATAACGACAGCTGGTTGCAATTCAGTTGTGGTGTTTTGAAGGACAAATCGTGCTATTACATTTCCTGAAGCAAGTTTGTAGTCATAAATTACTGTTTTATTTCCCTTAGATACTGTTCCTGAAACATCAGCAGAACCCTCACGATGACCAACTAAATTATAGACTAGACCGTCTTTTGTAATCACTTTTGGTGCATCTGTAGTATAGTTCGTACCAAAGTCTGCGTCTTCAGAAACTGTTTGAGAGTCTTGTAATTCGGTATCAGTACCTGTAATGAGGAATCGTACCGTCACTGTTCCTTGAGAAATTGTATAAGTAATTGATGTATCATTAGTAGCAGAAGCTACAGTCGGAAGAAGGTATCCCTTTGTTTCATCAAGTGGATCTACAAAGGTTAAGATTTTTCCAGTTGTATCTTTTGGTTCTAATCCTTCAATATATGGTAGAGTTGCAGTTGGCGCTGAAATAGCAGTTGGATTAGAAGAATCATTTAAATATGCAATCTCTTTAATAGCATTTGATGGTTCTTTTCCTGATGCATAACTAATTGTATAAACACCGACTGGTCGGTAGACAACAATATCAGAAATGTCATCAGATTCAGCTAGGATTCCAGTATGACCTCCAGATTTATTAAGATCAGGAGAGATTGTTGCATTTGATTCTTCAGATACGATAACATATCCATTTTTGACTGGATTTTCATAATCTGCGAAAGTAGTACCGTCTTTAGATACCCAATCTTCAAGTGTTGTTTCTCCAGTTACCAAATTGATAGTTCCTTTTCGGCTAAAGTTTAAACTATCTGTTTTTGAAGCGATGTCAGCTTCTTGGCGATTGTTACCATTCTTATCTTCAGTAACATAGGTGATAGTACGAGTTACTTTTTCTGATAAATGATTGAGATCACTAATAGATTTTCCATTTGGAGCTTTAGGAGTTGGATAGAGGCTACCATCGGTATCTCCTGGAACAACTTGGCCAACTTGAATTGGTTGTGTTTCAGAAAAATCTACAATTTTTGGTGTAAAGCGAACGATGAATTCCTGTACGCCATCACCATTAATGTTTGAAGCATCTCGGTCAAATTTTGCTGGTCCATTTTTATCGAATTCGTTCTCAACTAGTTTATAACCTTGTTTCAGGTATTTAGCAATCGTATCTTTTGTTGAGTAGTCAATCTTTTCACCAGTATGGCCAACAAAGTCGCTTGAACGTTCAAGTTCCTTGCCATTTTCATCTTGATAAATAACACGGGCAACTTCATTAAGTTTGACATAAAGCATATCCCATACATCCAGGCTAGGAACATCAATTGCAGCCATCCATTGACCAGCCCCGCTATCATAATATACATTAGCAGTAGTTCCGCGAAGTTTAATATTATATTTTCCTTCTACAGCATCTGGGGTAGCCCAGTAGATATTCGCATGTTCAGCCTGATCTTTTGAAATTCTACCGAGTGGTACAAAAGCTTGGATGTTAGTCAGTTTGGTAGTGGAATTAACAGCACTATTCCATTTGTTTTCAGTAATTCCAACAAGATTAATTAAATGAGCAATTCGGTCACCATTTTTAGTTTCTTTTGTGATGGTATAAACAGTACCTGGTTGAACACCATCTGAATTATCAAGATTAGACCCGATAAAGTTACCATCTACAAGAACATTTGTATTGTCTCCAATACGGCGAGTATCATGTGCTAAAGTTTCGCGTCCACGAAGGAGTTCTTGGTAGGCAACGATAAATTCTTGGTAGTTAAATTCTGCATTTGCAAAATCTGCATTGACTGGTAAGTTTTGGTTGAGGTACCATTCAGCCTGAATAACACCAAAACCTTTTGCATCTTGAGATGTATTGAGAGCAGCAGTGGTCATATGATAACCTCCACTTGCTGCAATAATTGCATCTGTTAGCAATTCATTGTCTTTACTGAGTTTTGTTGCATTTTTTTCACGGTGTGTATAAGCAGCGATAATTGGAGATTTTCCGTTGTATAAATCTCGCATACGCTCAGTCAAGCGCGTTAAGGCTTGGTAGGTAGAATCATAGGCGATGCTATCTCCCCAAACTTCCGCGTATGGTGCAGAGACATTTGTTTTTCCTAATCGATCAGCATCTCCAGTAGAGATATCGTTGATCATGAAGTCATAGCCTTCTTTTTTGAGGGCCTCTGTTGTAGCTGAAGCTAGTTTTGGATAGTTATCACTTAAGGAGAAAGCTTTTCCAGGTTCATTTACTTTTTCAACCAAGTTGGTCCCCATAGTGTCTCCTTGCCAACCATCGAAGCCACCTTCTTTCATAGCTTTTAACATCACATTGATGATAAAGTTTTGCCAGTTTGGATCTCCTGGATCTAGAAATTGTTGGATATCAGTCGCCGTAACATCACCAGTCTTTCCAAAGTTGAAATGATCTTGTAAGTTGCGTACGATTGAACTTTTTACTTGGTCTGGAATTTTTTCATCAAGAGAAACCGCATAAATCATGTTATAAAGCATAGCTTTAGCACCAGTTGAATGGACATGAGAAACCAACTCTTTTACAGCTTCTGTGTCAATAACCGGTAAGTATGTTTTACGTTTTTCGGGGTCTGTTTCATCTTTTGGAATCAAGAAAGTAGCCCAATCTTGAGTGAAACGTTTAACATCTGCTGGGAATGGATTAGCAGGAGTATTGTAAACGTCGTAGAAGAAGTAGTTATTGATGTGCATATTGGCCAATTGGTCAATACTATTTTTATATCCCTCCACTTGATCATTTGTGATTGAATTGTGATTATCTTTTGAACCTGCTACAACACCATAACGTGGATATACAGTCCAATCATCTTCGACTGATAGACCAGCTACTTTGTGAAATTCTTGTTTTCCATCAGCATTCTTTCCGATGATGTCAATGAGATAACCAGAATTTGGAGAGAAAACAGAGTTTGGAATGACAAGTGAATTTCCTGGAGCATTCTTCAACTCATAAATAACTTTGTCTAAATGAGATACTGTCAAATCAGACGAAGTTACGCCAGGATTATTGATTGAGATGCTTACATCCTCACCACTTTTATATGTGGCCTTGTTAAATGTTACATCGTTTTGGATTTTTGGTGTGTTATAAGTGCTTGATGCTGATGAAGAACTAAGGGTCGTTGGTTCAGTTGTACTTGAAGTTTGAGGCAAAGATGATGACTCTTCGCTTGAAGAAGTCTTTGGAGTATCCTCACTAGTTGTTGTAGTAAGTGGCTCACTAGTGGTTTCAGTACTAGTGGTTTCAGTACTAGTGGTTGGTTGACTTGCTGTAGTAACGTTTGTAGTCGAAGTTGTAGTTGAAGCAACTTCATCAGCCATAGCTACAGAACTTAACATCAAAGAACCAAAGACTGTAATCATAGATACAAGTACTTTATTCCTTTTACGGAAATAGCCGTGACCTTTTTCTTGAGAATAGTTATTTGAAGATTTCATAATATCTCTCTAATCATAAATTTTGTTAGTGAAATTATACGACAACTTATAAGAAAATGTCAATAAAAATGTAAACTTTTTGAAAATAAATGTAAAAAAATGAAAAAAATTGAAAAAATCTTGACTTTACTTTTTTATTTTGATACGATAATTTTGACTTCTCAAACAAATATTCTTTTTGTTTGAGAAGCATAGATATAAAATTTAAATAAGGAGTTTGTCATGTCATCGTTAAAAAATAATGAAACGATTAAGTATGCCTTGAGAAAAACCTCAGTTGCTTTTGGTTCTGTTGCTGTCGCAACAATGATTGCAACTGCAGGTATTGCAACTGTATCTGCCGATGAAATTTCATCAGCAGCTACATCCGTTTCTTCGACTACAACAGTAACTGGTGAGGAAACAAAAGAGGTTGCTGTTCCAGAGAAATTGGAAGAAGCTAAAACTGCTGCAACAAATGAAGGTCTTGAAGTAAAAGAAACAGAGACTAAAAAGCAAGATTCAGAGGAAGCTGCTGCTAAAGATTACGAAAAACAAGTTACTGAAATTAATAAAACTGTAGCTGATTACAAAGCTGAAGTTGTAGCAAATCAAGAAGCTTACGAAAAAGAAAAAGCTGAAGTTGATGCAAAAAATGCTGCTGCACAAGCAAACTACGATAAAGAGCTTGAAGCTTACAACGAAAAACTTACTGCTTATCAAAAGGAATTAACTGAAAAAACAGCAGAAAAAACAGCTGTAGAGAAAAGCAATGAAGAAGCGCGTGTTACTTATGAAAAAGCGCTTGAAGAATATAATACAGCTCTTGCAGCATACAATGCATCTGTAAAAGCAAATCAAGAAGCTACTGAAAGCAATAAATTGGCTCAAGCAGAGTATGAATCTAAATTAGCCGAATACAAAACTAAAAAAGCTGCTTATGATGAAGCACAAGCTGCTTACTTGATTGAACTCGAAATTTACAACAAGAAAAAAGCACAATACGACGATGCTAAAGATGCCTTCAATAAGATGGTTGCAGAGCGTGGTGGAAATCCTGAGAAATACAAACAAGATTTGACATTCCTCTCTGAAGAACTTACTGATGGTGAAACAACTAAAATCACACACCAAACAACTGGATTAACAACTTACTTGACAAAAGAAGGTCAAGCTCGTATGTACGGTGATGGTAAAGCTACTAAGATGTATGAAACTAAGAATCTACAAGATTCTGATTTGACAACTACAAACCCATATGCTAACAATGAAATTGAGTGGGGAGTTGTAAAAGTCGGAGACAAATTTGATGTGACATACACAGGACTTACTCAAGCTAAAATTGTAAAAGGTAGCGAAGAAAAACGTATTGCAAAAGTTGTTTATAAATACGAAGTGAAGAGCCTTCCATCATCAGATGGAAAAGGAATCGTTCAAATTTATAACGATCCAGCGGTTACAATGACAATTGGTAGCTCAACTGATACTGAAAACCCAGTTACAGTTGGTGTTGACATTGAGTTTTATGATGAAAATGACCAATTGATTGATTTGTCACAACACAATGCAATCCTTGCCCTTAACTCACTTAACCACTGGAATGGTGCATCTTATGTTGAAAATGACAAACCTCGTCCTCTAGTTGTTGAAGCTAAAGATAGCGAAGGTAATACAGTTCGTGGAACTTGGGATCCATATTCAGATGGAAGTGAACCAAAACTTGATGGTGCAGACGTTGTTGTGAAAAGCGGTAAAGCTGACTTCGGTAGTGCAGAAGTTGATATCAATGCTGATAATCCTTTGAAAATTGTTGCCCAAAAAGCAACATGGGTTGATGATGCCTTCAAAGTAACTGAAGAAACAGCAGTTGATGCTACAACAGTGAACGCATCTGGTGGCGGAAATGGTCACTCAGTTGGTACTGAAGATTACACATTCGGTGATAAATCAGACGTTATCGGTTCTTACACTGTAGACGCTACATCAGGTGTTTTGAGATACACACCAAAAATGAAACACCAAGATACTCCTCACGTTGAGTCTGTAAACATTGGTGACAAAGAGTTTATTAAACTTCCAAATTCAAGTGTAGACCAAGATTCATCGACAAAAGAAGTATCTGCTAAAGAACAAAACCAATACATGGCTCAAGGTGCTACATTTAATGCAGACTCTTCAAGTGAAACTAAGGGCTGGGATGATCCTAAGAGTCCTTACCTTTACTATGGTGGTGCTGCTGTTATTTTGAAAGATGGTCATCTTGAATTTACAGCAAAAGGTGCTAACGCAACAGGCGAAGCAACTCTCTATTGGTTCTCTATCAACTCAAACGTTGGCTTCCCTCAAGATCCAGGTGAAGAGCCAGTTAAACCAACAGAACCAACGCCTCCAGTTAAACCTGAAAAACCAGAATTGACAGAAGTACCAACTGTTAAAGAAAAACCAGTTCCACCGACAGAACCAGAATATAAAACTGTACCTGTCTTACCAAGTGAACCGGTTAAACCAGAAGCACCTGAGTTGCTGAAGGATCCTGTTAAGAAAGAAACAGAAAAACCAGTTGTTGAATGGAATAAAAATGTTGTGCTTATCAAGAAAAATGAAAAACCACAACCTAAGCCAGAGCCTAAGCCAGAGCCTAAGCCAGAACCTAAGCCTGAACCTAAGCCAGAGCCTAAGCCAGAGCCTAAGCTAGAACCATCTAAGAAATCATTGCCAAATACTGGCTCGGTTGAACAATCATTCATGACTTATTCAGCCCTTATTGGTTTAGCTACTGCCGGTTATGCTTTGTCAAGAAAGAAAAAAGCAGACTAGTATTATTACTACCAAAAAAGATTAAACAACTAATTTATCTAGAGGCTTTAGTCCTATATTGCACAGGACTAAAGCCTTTTAAATTATGTGGTTTTCAGTCCATATCGCTCCGTTAGGTGCGAGACAAATGAACCACCCGCTATGAGGGTTATACCAAAAAACTCCAAACGCGATACAATTAAGGTGTTCAAGCTAATTCTAAAGCGAAAGGAGAAAAGTATAGCTCAAAAAGCACAGAGTTTATCTCACACAAAGTGGATGTGTAAATATCTCATTTGTAGTTTGACGATAATGTCAGCATATTTCTTAAAATTGACCGTTTGTATTTGTAAAACTTCTGCCTTCAACTGCTCTATCGCGATCAAAGAATCCTTAAGTTGCTCTATATTTTTACGAAGAACATCTGCCTGCTCTGTAAGAGCCTTAGCAACATCATCAGGTTTTTTTAAAGAGATCAAACGGCTCTTTATATCCTTGAGAGAAAAGCCTAGTGATTTTAATGATAGAATCTGATGGAGTAGCACTATATCTTTATCGGTATAAAGCCTGCGACCACCCTCACTTTCTGCCGATGGGAAAGCAAGCCCCTCTTTATCGTAATATTGTAGAGTACGGATGGTAATGCCGATTTTCTTTGCTAGTTGTCCAACTGTCATAAACCCTTCTGGAATAACTCTATATTTGGTCATACTTACCCACCTCCTCATAAATATTGTAAATCGTTACGTAACGTCATGAATAAGAGTTTTTGAAAAATAATTCTTTTGTAACCGCTTTTTTCTGCTATAATATTACTAGATAGAAATGTGGGAGTTTCAATCATGGTTACAAAACGGTATTTGAAAAGTGTTATTGTTGTGATGGTCTCGGTTTTTATGTCCTTGACCGTTTTGCAAGGTGTTCAAGCCCAGCAAACTGGACTCGATTACCAAAGTCTCAACCTGTTGCCTTTTACTGGCAATAAGCAGCTCGTTCTAGGTGAGTTTGATCATTTAGGTCGTGCGACTTCAGCTCACATACAGTTACAAGATAAGGATGAACCAAAGCAGAAAAGAGAGCCACGGCTTACCTATAACCCAGTTGGTTGGCATAATTATAAAATGTCCTATGGAAACAAAGGAAAGAAAGCCTGGTTGTTCCATAGAGGGCATCTGGTTGGCTATCAATTTAGTGGCTTATCTAATGAAGGGAAAAATTTAGTTCCTTTGACAGCTTGGACCAATAGTGGAAATTATAGTGGGACTGCAGATAGTAATAGTGAGGGAATGCTCTACTATGAAAAGCGCTTGGATAGTTGGTTGGCCACTCACCCTAATTACTGGCTAGACTACAAGGTGACTCCGGTCTATACAGGTGATGAATTAATTCCGAGACAAGTCATTTTGCAGTATGTAGGGATTGATCAAGAAGGAAATCTACTGCGTATAAACCTCGGAAGTTCGAAAGAATCTGTAGATGCTTATGGGATTACCACCGTCACCTTAGACAACTATTCTAAGAATGCAACGATTGATTATTTAAAAGGAACAGCGACTCCATCACTGGTTCCGACTGAGCCAAGTAGTCAACCTCAACCTTCAAGTCCTCCTGTAGATACGCAACCAAGTCAAGCACAACAACCGAGTCAATCAGTTGAACCTGCGCAACCAATACAACCCGTTGAATCAGCCGAACCAAGTAGTCAACTTGCTCCAGTTGTTTACGTTGCAAGAAATGGAAGCGCCGATGTATATTGGTATTCTTTAGACAATATGCCTCGTAATACCAATTTTTCTAAGGTGGTTCAGATGTCAGAAGAGCAAGCGCTGAATCTTGGAAAGAGGCATACATCTAAAGAATAAAGCTAGGATTTAAGCATATAAAAAAGCCCTGTAGGGCTTTTTGTGTGCAAGCTAATCTTGGAAAGTTAGAAGTTATGAATTATCTCCTCCAATATCTTGCAAAGCTTTTTATTAAGTTGTATACTAGAACATGATTTTGTGTAATCGTTTGCATAAACTGATGAATGATGAGAAAGAAAAGTAGGAGACGAGAACAGATGGAATTAACAGCGATTTATCACCGGCCTGAATCGGAGTACGCCTATCTTTATAAGGACGGCCAGCTCCACATTTGCATCCGAACCAAGAAAGAGGATATCAAACGGATTGTATTGCACTATGGGGATCCTTTTATTTTTATAGAAGATCTATATGAGGCAACCAAGGAAATGGAAAAGGTGACCTCAGATGATTTGTTTGATTATTGGCAGGTGTCGGTATCAGTTGGCCATGCACGTATCCAGTATCTCTTTGAATTAGAGGACACAGCGGAAGAAAAAATCTTGTATGGAGATCGGGGTGTGGCAGCCTACACCAAGGAGAACCTGGACTTCGTCATGAATGGCTTTAAGCTTCCCTTTATCCATGAGATTGATGGGTGTGCTGTTCCAGATTGGGTGGCGCAGACAGTTTGGTATCAGATTTTTCCTGAGAGATTCGCCAATGGGAATCCATCCATTTCCCCAGAAGGTGTCCGCCCTTGGGATGCGTCTATTGCGCCTACCATGTTGGATTTCTTTGGTGGAGATTTGCAAGGGATCATCGATCACTTGGACTACTTGCAAGAGTTAGGGATCACAGGGCTCTACCTTTGTCCGATTTTTGAATCGCCGAGCAACCACAAATACGACACCATCGATTATTTTGAAATTGACCGGCATTTTGGTGATAAGGAAACCTTCCGCCAGCTAGTGAAAGAGGCCCATGCGCGTGGGATGAAGATCATGCTGGATGCCGTCTTCAACCATATTGGCTACGATTCACCCCAATGGCAGGATGTGGTCAAACACGGGGAGGATTCGATTTATAAGGACTGGTTCCATATCAAAGAGTTCCCTGTCTACTCAGATAATCTGTGGAATAGTCGCGACTTGTCTTACCATGCTTTTGCCTTTGCGGGCTATATGCCCAAGCTCAATACGGCTAATCCAGAAGTGAAAGACTATCTCTTGAAGGTTGCGACAAACTGGATTGAAGAGTTTGATATCGATGCTTGGCGACTGGACGTGGCCAATGAAATCGACCATCAATTCTGGCGAGATTTCCGTAAGGCGGTCTTGGCCAAGAAGCCAGACCTCTATATTCTTGGGGAAATCTGGCATTCGTCCCAACCTTGGCTCAATGGTGATGAGTTCCATGCAGTGATGAACTATCCTCTCTCTGAGAGTATCAAGGATTATTTCCTGCGGGGGCATAAGGAGACGCAACGCTTCATTTGGGAGATCAATAGCCAGTCTATGTACTACAGGCAGCAGATCTCTGAGGTCATGTTCAACCTCTTGGACTCCCATGATACAGAGCGCATTCTGACGACGGCCAAAGGCGATCTCCAGTCAGTCAAGTCTGCCCTCGCCTTCCTATATCTGCAACGAGGAACGCCCTGTATCTATTATGGAACGGAGCTAGCCCTCATCGGTGGCCCAGACCCAGATTGCCGCCGTGTCATGCCTTGGGAGCGCGTGTCAGCAGACAATGACATGCTGAATTTTATGAAGGACTTGATCCAGCTACGAAAAGAAGTAGCAGAGTTGATCCAACATGGAAAAGTGAGTCTGAAAGAAGTAGAGCCAGATGTAGTGGCAGTAGAATGGCAGCATGAAGGTCAGATTCTCAAAGCCTACTTTAACCACTCCAAGAAAGACTTTGTCTTAGAAAGAGAACAAGCAGATCTGATTAGCCTTGGGAGCATCTCTGATGATCAATTGGATATCCAACCAAATGGATTTGTTATTTATAGAGAAGAATAGTAAGAAAGAAGCCTGGAATCAAAAGATTGCAGGCTTCTTTTAATAAATAGTTTCTTTATTCCTGCCCTTATATTATAATGGGAGATGAGAAAGGGGGAGACGGTGATGAAGATCTTAGCAATCAATCCTATTTCGTTTAAAAAAAGAATGACAGAATTTCTGTTTGATTATCTTTTCATTCTAGCTTATTTAGTACTTCTGTTTTTAGGTTCGATGCTTATTTACATCATCTTTTTTAATGGCGTCCCAGAGTTTACAGAAATTCAGTCGCAGTGGCTTGTATTTTTCACCTCTATTTTCCCAATCACGCTCCTGTTCACATTCTTGGATTATAAAAATGATGGCAGTTTTGGAAAGGCAAAAGCGGGACTTGAATTGATCTACCAGAAAAAAACAGTGCAGGCAAGCTTGATTAGAAATGTCATCAAGTTTTTACCTTGGCAACTCGGTCATATGGGCACGATTCATGGCTTCTATAGTGATTTTGATGGGTTATCCATTATCCTTTCTATTTCAGCGACTTTACTCGCGCTTTCCTTACTGGCGATGACGATGTTTCGGAAAGATAAGAGGCATCTAGGAGACTTGCTAGCCCTTACGCAAGTCCAACAAAAAGAAGCATAGGGTAGAGTTTGTTTATCCTATCCTTAAAGAAAAAGACAAATATAGTTAGGAAGTATCTGTATGATTGAGACTGTTGAGTTTACAAATCTTTGTATGGTAAGAGACGGCGATAGAGTTCTTGTTATTGATCGTAAAAAAGAGGACTGGCCAGGCATAACCTTTCCTGGTGGTCATGTCGAAGTGGGAGAATCATTTACGGAAGCAGTAATCCGTGAAGTGAAGGAAGAAACTGGCTTAAGGATCGCTTCTCCGCAGATCTGTGGAATGAAAGATTGGGTGGAAGACGGCATTCGTTATGTAGTTCTCTTTTATAAGACGGAAAAGTTTGAAGGAGACTTAATATCCTCTGAAGAGGGGCAAGTCTGGTGGGAGAACCTGAAAGAATTGCCAAATCTAGACCTCTCCTTAGATATGGAGGATATGCTTCGTATCTTTCTTGAAGAAGACCTTTCTGAATTTTTCTACTACCAAGACGGAGAAAACTGGAATTACGATTTAAAATGAAATATTTAAATTGTTTTTTAAAAAAGAACTAATGAATGACAAATAAATGTAAATAATTTTAATATTAAAGAGAAGCTCAATCAAACAATTATTGTCATAAAATTATTTAAAAAATAATAGAATTGCACTTCGTATTAAATCGTAACAAAATAGAGTGGCAATCGGAAGGTCCCTTAATATTTTTCGTTTTAAATCATATTTTTTAAATAGAGAAATTTGGGAGGAAAATTTTCTCTATTTTTTTTTTGCTAAAATTTAAAATTTCAAGGGAAATAAAAATAGCATAAATATTTGGTATAATTTAGTTTAAAATATTGACTTTAATTGTTAAAAGTAGTACTATATTTTTGAATTATTTTAAATAATTCAACGTATTTAAGAAACGGTGTTGGTTTTTTAAATATGATTATTAAAAAAGTGTAGGAAGAAGGAAATATTTAATGGTGAAAAAGTTTAAGATTAAGCCGTTTTTAATATTTTTTGTCTCGATTCTGACCGTCTTGGGTACATTATTTGCATCAAATAATGTTGCTTTTGCAGATGGGAAAGAATTGACAGGTGTAGTAACTGACATCAGTGTCCTCAATATGTCGGATTCCAAATTGGAACCGAATAGTGATGGTACTTATCAGATTATTACTAATCGTTCAAATCAGTTCTTCGTTCAATTTGACCTGAAAAAATATGATGGCAAATTGGCTAATGGCGATTACTTTGATGTGGATATTCCAACTCCAGTAACCGTCTATAACGGAACAACTGAATTGTATGATAAGGAAACAAAAGTTAATATCGGTACTGTGGTTGTTACTGCTAATGGTGATAACCAAGGCGGTAAGGCTCGTGTTACTTTGAAAAACCTAGATGAGTTTCAAGCCAAAACTGGTGGAGACACCGTCAAGGGTGTGAAAGGTAATTATGCAATTACTTTCCTATTTAAGAGTGACCAAACAGCAACACCGCTTACCTTTGAAAATAAAGGTGTTGGTAAGACCATCACACATACCTTTACTTCTAAGACCGTTGACAGCAAACAAGAAGGTTTCGAAAACTATGCTAAGGTCGGTAACGATGTTGTAAGTAAAGAATGGACTTCAGCTAAGTTAGCAGCTATTGGTTCAGTAGGTAAAGGAGATGTATACTCTCCATGGAGAATTCGTGTTAACACAGGAAGACAAGACTATGGTAAGAACTTAGTTTTGAATGACTTCCTTCCAAATACATCTGAGTTTGCTCCTATCCAGTATATCCCAGAGTCATTGGTAGTTTATTCTTCTGCAACATTGAACGATGGTACTTCTCAAGTTCCTTCTGATGCTAAGAAGATGGTGGAAGGTACTGACTATACTGTAGCTTGGAATGAGAACTATACTCAGTTCAAAATCATCTTTGCAGATGGATCTAAATCGTATTGGGTAGAATACCACACAACAACACCAGGTGATGGAAGAAAAGTTCAAAACGTTATCCAGTTGACTACAGCAGATGGAACTGCACTTCCTTTCCGCAGTAATCGTACAAATCTTAAGTTCGAAGCTGAACGTGTATCTCTTGTAAAAGGACAAATCGAAGCTTCTACAGCCTTCAAGATTAAGATCAACAAGACAAATGCTTTCACATTGGTTCCAGTTGCAGGCGCTGTTTATACAGTGAAGTCAGAAGATGGAACTATCTCTACAGAATTGACTACAAATGAAAAAGGTGTGGCAATCTCTGATGAGTTTGATCAGAAATATGTCGGTAAGACATTCATCATCAAAGAAAAGACAGCTCCTGCTGGATATACTCTTGATGAAAAAGAATACAAGGTAACACTTGGAGCTGAAGGTTCTAAGATTAACCTTCAAGACGAACCAATCGCAGCAGATTTCTCAATCACTGCTAAGAAAGTAATTGCTGGAAATCGTCCAGTAGCCTTGAAAGATGGTGAGTTCAAGTTTGATTTGTACAATGCAAACAACTTGACTACTCCAATTGCTTCAACAACAAACAAAGCAGATGGAAGCATCACATTTGAAGGTTTGAAAGCTAAAGGTCCTGGTACCTACAACTATGTCATCAAAGAGAATACTGAAACTAAAGTTCCAGGTATTACATTTGATGAGAATTCATACGAAGTAACAGTTGTTGTTAAAGCTGAAGGTGGAACACTTAAAGCTGAGGTTACAACTCAAGCACCAACTTTAACAAACACATATGAGCCATCACCAGCTCGTGCTACATTCAAAGCAACTAAAAATTTAGTAGGTAAAGAACTTGCTAACGAACAATTTGAGTTTGAATTGAGCGAAGGTGGTAAAGTCATTGCAACGTCTTCAAATGGTAAGACAGTCAATGGTGTTGAAGCAGCAACAAATGAAGTAGTCTTCTCAGTTCTCTATACTGAAGCTGGAGACCACGAATATACAATTACAGAAAAAGCTGGTACAGCAGAAGGAATTACTTACTCTAAGGAAAGCTATACAGTTCATGTTAAAGTTGTAGATAATGGTGAAGGTAAACTCGTAGCGACTGTCACAGAAGCTGACGAAGCTCGTGAGTTTACAAATACCTATAAAGCTACTCCAGCAGAAGCTGTCATTAAAGCAACTAAGGAATTAGTAGGTAAAGAACTTACTAAAGAACAATTCGAATTCGAATTGAGTGAAGGCGGAAACGTCATCGCAACATCATCAAACGGTAAAGAAGTTGAAGGTGTTGACGTAGCGACAAATGAAGTAGCCTTCAAACTTTCATACACTGAACCAGGTGAGCACGAATATGTGTTGACAGAAAAAGCTGGATCAGTAGCAGGAGTTGAATACTCTAAAGAAAGCCACACAATCCATGTCTCAGTAGCAGATAACGGCGAAGGCAAACTAGTTGCAACTGTTAAAGAAGCAGATTCAACTCGTAAATTCACAAATACTTATAAAGTATCACCAACAGAAGCAGTTATCAAAGCAACTAAAGAATTAGTTGGTAAAGAACTTGCTAAAGAACAATTTGAGTTTGAATTGAGTGAAGGCGGAAACGTCATCGCAACATCATCAAATGGTAAAGAAGTTGAGGGTGTTGAAGTTGCAACAAACGAAGTAGCCTTCAAACTTTCATACACTGAACCAGGTGAACACGAATATGTGTTGACAGAGAAAGCTGGATCAGTAGCAGGAGTTGAATACTCTAAAGAAAGTCACACAATCCATGTCTCAGTAGTAGATAATGGTGAAGGTAAACTAGTTGCTACTGTTAAAGAAGAAGATTCAACTCGTAAGTTTACAAACAAATATAAAGCAACACCAGCTGAAGCAGTCATCAAAGCAACTAAGGAATTAGTAGGTAAAGAACTTACTAAGGAACAATTTGAATTTGAATTGAGCGAAGGCGGAAATGTTATTGCAACATCATCAAACGGTAAAGAAGTTGAAGGTGTTGAAGTAGCAACAAATGAAGTAGCCTTCAAACTTTCATACACTGAACCAGGTGAGCATGAATATATGATTACAGAGAAAGCTGGTTCTGAAGAAGGTGTTACTTATTCTGAAGAAAGCTACACTGTACATGTTTCAGTAGTAGATAATGGTGAAGGTAAGCTTGTTGCAACAGTTAAAGAAGCTGATTCTCCACGTAAGTTTACAAATACTTATGTAACTACAACTACAACAACCACGACTACAACAACCGAGGAACCTACAACAACTACAACTACGACAACTGAGGAACCTACAACAACCACAACTACGACAACCGAGGAACCTACAACAACCACAACTACAACAACTGAGGAACCTACAACAACTACAACTACAACAACCGAGGAACCTACAACAACTACAACCACGACAACTGAGGAACCTACAACAACCACAACTACAACAACCGAGGAACCTACAACAACCACAACTACCACACCAACTCCGGAAAATCCAGATAACCATGGTGAAGGTGGTGGTGAAACAACCACAACAACTACTACAACAACCGAGGAACCTACAACTACAACCACTACAACAACCGAGGAACCTACAACCACAACAACTACTACAGTAAGTGAAGATACAACTACAACAACTACAACAACTACAACAACTACAACAACTCCGGAAAAACCAGATAACCATGGTTCAGGTGATGGTGATGGTGGAACCACAACAACTCCAGAGCCAAAAACAACTCCAGCACCAGGAAACCCTGGAGGAAATGGAGATGGTAACGGTGGCGGACGCAAAGTCCTTCTCCCAAGTACAGGTGAAGTCGTAGCAACTGGCCTAGTATTCTCAGGAGTACTTGTCTTATCAGGTGCTATTGTAATGAAACGTAAAATTTCAAATAACTAATATGTAACTAACTATAGTGTATTAGCACATTTGATTTAACAATAAAGTCTCAAGAATATAGTTCTTGAGGCTTTTTTATGCGGATAATACTGTTGTGCTATTAATTTTTCCTTTCAGCTAAGGAAAGGTTAAAATTGTACTTTTGATTTCTTAGGTGTATAATGTACTATTAGATACAAATAGATAATGAGGGTTTTGAATGGAATTAAAAGATTTTACAGAAAAAGAACAGGAACAAATCAACCAGGGTTTGAGCACTGCCGAGATTTCTGATAAGGAAGCGGCGAAGAAGTTGCTTGCTCTTGTACCGCAAGAATGGATCAAGCGCATTCCATTCTTTGTCAGAGGACATGCGACAACAAAGACGATAGAACGTGTGGCCATGCGCTATCCTAATCTCTATGCCGTTGCCAAGCGCCAAGGAGACCTTCCTGAAAAAGAACGGGAAGAATTGCGTGTCATTATGACGGAAGTCTTTGAAGAAAAGATGAACAAACATAAGATTAAATAAGATTCATTATTCATTGAAGAGCTGGATAGTCTGCCAGCTCTTTTTTGCTACTGATAAACTTTTCTCATTTCGTGAAAAATAGTTGGAGCTAAGTCAGTTTTAAACTATAATATAGGATAAGGAGATTCGATAGGAAAAAGAAATGAATCATGGTACAAAACACGATTCAATGTTACAAAACATCTTAGTATATAGAAAAGGAACCATTTTATGAAACCATTTAAAAAATTCATGCTCCTGACTAGCTGTGCTTTGGGGATCTTTGCTTTAGCAGCTTGTGGTAGCAACCAAAAGCAATCCAAGGAAAAACAGGCAAGTTCCACAGTGCAGCAGTCCCATTCAGACAAGGAGCACTACAAGGGAACTTACAGCAACCTCAATAGTAAGGAAAGTGTCGAAGAAGTGCGGGCTCTCTTATCTGCTTATTTGGATCAGGACAGTGTAGATAAATTTTTGGGTCTAGTAACCGACTACGATAGCATTGTTGGCTCGGTCGGCTTGATAGGTGACTTCAGCACCTTCAAAAAGACGGAATACGATGTGGAGAAGATCAGTGACTTGTGGACCAAGCAGAAGGGCGATTTCGTCGGGACCAACTGCCGGATCAATAGTTATACTTTGCTGAAGAACCGCATCGAGATTCCTAAGCAGCAGGCGGATAGTGAACTCTTGTTTGTGGACAATGATGCTATTGACAAAGGAAAAGTCTTTGATGAGGCAGACAAGGAAGCCTTTAACATTCTCTACTCACGAGTTTCAACAGAAGCTACAACGGATGTCAAGGTCCATGCTAAGAAGATGGAAGAGTATTTTTCTAATTTCAAATTCAATGAAAACGCGCGTATGCTTTCTGTCATCGTTCATGACAATTTAGACGGTAATACCCTTTTTGTTGGTCACGTGGGCGTTTTGGTACCTGCCAAGGAAGGCTATCTCTTTGTCGAAAAACTTACTTTTGAAGAACCATATCAAGCCATCAAGTTTGCGACTAAAGAAGATGTCTACAAATACTTGGAGACCAAATACCAAGATTACACCGGTGAAGGTCTAGCTAAGCCCTTTATCATGGACAATGAAAAATGGGTTGAAACCAAATAGAATTTCCAGCTAGTTAAGTTTGATGGAATTCCAGCTAAGGAAAGGAGCTAAAGATGAGTAAAAAATGGAGCTACTTTGCTCTAGCCCTTATTCTTATTGGTTTTCTATTAGTAGAATCAAGTATGTATGTCCTACCCTACATTGAAGGATTAAAAGATTTAGAACAAGTTGCTTTCGGATTTGGAATTTTTCTCTTAGTGGCTGTCATCATCTTATTAACCAAGACTAAAAAGCATACTGATTAAGGCCGAGTCAACAATTGTACTGTGTATTTAGAATTTATGGAGGGAGAAATGGAATGGCAAGTTTAGGATCAGGACCAGTATTATTAAGTGTTGGTTTTATTGGCTTCTTCAGCATTACGTTATTCGTTCGTCGCTGGTTGGCTAGCCGACGTAGTGGTGGTCCCTTCTTTGCACCCTTCCATATTAACAGTGGCATCTTCTACATTCATGTGCCTTTGTGTTTCAGTCGGCGAATGATCCCACTGAAAGAGATTAAGCAAATTACCTACTTGCTACTCCGTGGTCGCGCTGGTGGTGGGAGTCGCTATGCTTTCTATACCGAACTCAGAAATGGTAAGACCATTCCCCTCTTTTTCGGGAAAAGCAAGCGCAATGAAGTGTTAGTTGCGAAACTCAAGCGAAATGCTGGTAGGTATGGGTTTAAAGTACATGATTCACGTTAGAATACAATCATCTGTAAAAATAGAATTTACGAATTGTTTCCTTTAAAAATGAAAGCGAGTAGTCCTATGATCGATTCGATGAAAGAATATATCCGGCTTAAAAAGCAGTTCCAAGCGCAAGATAAGGATTCATCCAGCGTGCTAGCTCTCTATGAATTTGCAGATCGTCTAGCTTTACTGGAAACTCCAGAAGCTAAGCAGGTCTTGGTGGATGTTTACCAAGAGTTGGGCTTGTATGCCAGTGCCTTTGCCCTCTTCACAGAGCTAGTAGACAAGTCTGATCGTAAGCAAGTTAAGAAACTTTTCATCTTAGAAAAGATGAGTCATAGTCATGGAGATCGCTTTGCTCTCCCGCGTCCCTTGACTGAAAAAGAAAAAGAGGCTCATAAAGAGAAAATCAATGAATTGCCAACCTTCCGCTATCATCCGGACCCACTAGCAACGGGTGCCTTTAAGGAAGGAGAGCCTAAGACCTGTCCTTCGTGTGGGGAAGCCCACACCATTTATTATGCGTTGAGACCCTATTGTGAAGAAGAGCTAAGTCATCTCTGTCCGACTTGTATTGCTACAGGTCGTGCTGCCCAGAAGTTTGAAGCAGAGTTTATCCAAGATGCTGATTGGCAAGGGGTCATGGATAAGGAAAAAGACCAGGTCCTATTCTGTCAAACTCCAGGCTATAGTAGCTGGCAGGGCGAATATTGGCTCTCTTGTTGCCAAGACTACTGTGTCTATCTGGGGACAGTTGGCACTCGTGAACTGGAAGAGATGGGCATTGCAGAGCAAGTCTTAGCAGAATACGAGGCACGTAATGAATTTCAGGATGTAGCTGAATACTTAGTCAAGGATGGTTCTATGTGTGGCTATCTCTTTCGATGTCTCCATTGTGAACAATACCATCTTTGGGTTGACGCGGATTAGGGGGGACTATCTGATTTATCATCCTGTTACGGAGGTAAAATGAGCAAATTATTTTCAAAATCCTAGTAGCCACTTGGCTAGTGACTATGCGAAAATCATAGAAATAGAGTTGCACCTCTCATCTAATTTCGGTGGGAGGTTTTATAATTTAGAGATTTGTGATATTTAGATAGAGCTGGTAAGCATTATATTTCGACTTTCATAAGTTTTGTGTTATGCTAAAACTAATATCATGGAAGGGTTTTCTGAAAATGCATTTAGCTGATTTAATGGAAAAAAGTGAAGGTGGGCAGTTTTTAATCCTGTCTCATCTGCAAAAGCATTCTCCAAGCAGTCTGTCAGAAGTGATGGCTGAGACGGAATTTTCCAAAGCAACCTTGAACAAATATCTTGCACTGATCAATGACAAGGCCCAAGAAAATCAGCTGGCCCTTTCCATTGAGGTAGTAGATGAAAATCTTCGCCTTCTTGTGGATTCGGATACCAAGGGGCGGGACATTCGGCGGGCTTTTTTGGACAATGCCATCAAGTACCAACTATTGATCTATTTGCTGTATCATGGCCAGTTTCAAGCTCAGCAACTAGCTCAGGAACTCTTGATTAGTGAAGCGACATTAGGGCGTCATATTTCGGGCTTAAACAAATTATTAGCTGAGTTTCAATTTTCCATCCACAATGGGCGCTTGAAAGGGCCTGAACATAAGATTCGCTATTTTTATTTTGGCTTGCTACGAAAGATCTGGGCTAGTGCAGACTGGAAACAAGAACTGGACAAGAAAGAAAGACAAACCGAAATTGCAACCTTAGAAGAGCTCTGTGGAGCAAAATTGTCTCAAGGACAACGCTTGGATTTTGTTCTCTGGTCCCATATTACCCAGCAACGACTCAAGGTTAATGCCTGTCAATTCCGAGAAATTGAACAGAAGATGAAGGGCTATACGGACAATATATTTTATCAACGTTTGTTTCATAGGGTAGACCAGCTCTTTTCAGGGAAACACATTGCTCTTAGCTATGAGGATGGAGAGATGTTGATCCTCTTTGCTTTTCTAGTCACCCATCGGATCCTCCCCCTTCATACCATGGAGTATATCTTAGGATTTGGAGGGGAGATTGGGGCTTTGACTACGCAGCTCATTCAAGAGATGAAAACGCAGAAGTTATTAGCGGATTATATCGAAGGTCCTGTGACCTATGAGCTTAGCCAAATTTGTGGGCAGGTTTATCTTTTTACAGGCTACCTCCTTCAAGACAAGTATAAATACCAACTTGAAAACCATAATCCGTATATCTTTAGTAGTCATGATTATAGAGAAGTAGCAGATACTATCTTTAGCAAACTTCCGATCCTTTGCCAAGGGACGGCTCTGGATAAAAAAATCAAGTGGGAGTGGCTTCAATTAATGGATTATATCGCAGAAAATAGTGGGAGACAGATTAAGATCGGCCTAGACTTAACCGTAGGCTATCTAGGCTACACACGAATGACGGAAGTCCTCAAGCGCTATCTGGAATATAATCGTTTTATTACCATTGAAGCCTTTGATCCAGCTACGGATTACGATTTGATTGTGACCAACAACCCGATTAGTTTTACAGAGCGGATCCCTGTCTATTACTTGAAATATGATTTGGATCTGATCGATCTAGCTAATATTCGTCAGATGATTTATGGGGATGCCAATTCTTAGTAGATTACAAAGAAGACTCGGGTCTTCTTTTTTTGCTCGAAAATGCTTAGATTTGTCTGAAAATTTAATAGAACAGAAGTGTGGAAATCTCTTCTGTCTCAAGCGATTCAAGAGACGCCCCTCATATTTTTTAAAAATTAAAAAAAAATTGATGAACATGAAAGCGGTTTATTTTGTATACTAGACAATGTAAGGAGTACGTCTCCTAAAGAATATTTCTTTTTCCAGGAGGACAGTTCATGTCACAAGAAAAATACATTATGGCCATTGACCAAGGAACAACTAGTTCTAGAGCCATCATTTTTAATAAAAAAGGAGAAAAAGTAAGCTCTAGCCAAAAAGAGTTTACTCAAATTTTCCCTCAAGCTGGTTGGGTTGAACACAATCCAAATGAAATCTGGAACTCTGTTCAGTCTGTTATCGCTGGTGCTTTTATCGAAAGTGGCATCAAACCAGGACAAATCGAAGCTATCGGAATTACCAATCAACGGGAAACAACTGTTGTTTGGGATAAGAATACTGGCCTTCCAATCTACAATGCCATTGTTTGGCAGTCTCGCCAAACAGCTCCTTTAGCTGAACAACTTAAGAGCCAAGGCTATGTCGAAAAATTTCACCAAAAAACAGGTTTGGTCATTGATGCCTACTTCTCAGCAACTAAGATTCGCTGGATCTTGGATCATGTAGAAGGAGCACAAGAACGGGCTGAAAAAGGAGAATTGCTCTTTGGAACCATCGATACTTGGTTGGTTTGGAAGTTGACAGACGGAGCTTCTCACGTAACAGACTATTCAAATGCTGCTCGTACCATGCTCTACAATATCAAAGACCTAAAATGGGATGATGAGATTTTGGAAATCCTCAATATTCCTAAGGCTATGCTTCCAGAAGTTCGTTCTAACTCTGAAATCTATGGAAAAACAGCTCCTTTCCATTTCTACGGTGGAGAAGTGCCTATCTCTGGTATGGCGGGTGACCAACAAGCGGCTCTTTTTGGACAGTTGGCCTTTGAACCTGGTATGGTTAAAAATACTTACGGTACTGGATCTTTCATCATCATGAATACCGGTGAAGAGATGCAGTTATCTGAAAATAACTTGTTGACTACCATTGGATATGGAATCAATGGTAAAGTCTACTACGCTTTGGAAGGATCTATCTTTATCGCTGGAAGTGCCATTCAATGGCTTCGTGATGGTCTACGCATGGTGGAAAGCTCACCTGAATCTGAACAATATGCACGTGATTCTCACAACAACGATGAAGTTTATGTGGTACCGGCCTTCACAGGTCTAGGGGCACCATACTGGAATCAAAATGCTCGTGGTTCTGTCTTTGGCTTGACTCGTGGAACAACCAAAGAAGACTTTATTAAGGCGACTCTTCAATCCATTGCTTACCAAGTACGTGATATCATTGATACTATGCAGGTTGATGCTAAGACGGCTATTCAAGTCCTGAAGGTGGACGGTGGAGCAGCTATGAATAACTTCTTGATGCAGTTCCAAGCGGATATTCTTGGTATTGATATCGCTCGTGCTAAAAACTTGGAAACAACAGCTTTGGGGGCAGCCTTCCTTGCAGGTCTATCAGTCGGCTACTGGAAAGACCTAGATGAATTGAAAGAACTCAATGCAACTGGTGAACTATTTGAGCCTTCTATGAACGAATCTCGTAAAGAACAACTCTACAAGGGATGGAAGAAAGCTGTTAAAGCAACCCAAGTCTTTGCAGAAACAGAAGACTAGTCCAGCCTCCAGAAGGATAGAAAGTGAAGAATTATGGAATTTTCAAAGAAAACACGTGAATTATCGATTAAGAAAATGCAAGAACGCACCCTTGATCTTTTGATCATCGGGGGTGGGATCACGGGTGCTGGTGTAGCCTTGCAGGCAGCAGCCAGTGGTCTTGAAACAGGTTTGATCGAAATGCAGGACTTTGCGGAAGGAACCTCCAGCCGTTCTACAAAATTAGTCCACGGTGGACTTCGTTACCTCAAACAATTTGACGTAGAAGTGGTATCAGATACAGTTTCAGAACGTGCAGTGGTGCAACAAATTGCTCCTCATATTCCAAAACCAGACCCAATGCTCTTACCTGTCTATGATGAAGATGGGGCAACTTTCAGCCTCTTCCGTCTCAAGGTAGCTATGGACCTCTATGACCTCTTGGCAGGTGTCAGCAATACACCAGCTGCCAACAAGGTTTTGACCAAGGAGGAAGTGTTGGCTCGGGAGCCTGAGTTGAAACAAGAAGGTCTTGTCGGTGGTGGGGTTTACCTAGACTTCCGCAACAATGATGCTCGTTTGGTGATTGAAAATATCAAACGTGCCAACCAAGATGGTGCACTTATTGCCAACCACGTAAAAGCAGAAGGATTCCTCTTTGATGAATCTGGTAAGATCACAGGTGTAGTGGCGCGTGATCTCTTGACAGATGAGGTCTTTGAAATCAAGGCTCGTTTGGTGATTAATACAACTGGTCCTTGGAGCGATAAAGTGCGTAATCTCTCAAATAATGGAGAGCAGCATTCACAAATGCGTCCAACCAAGGGTGTTCACTTGGTCGTAGACTCAAGCAAGATCAAGGTTTCTCAACCTGTATACTTCGACACTGGTCTTGGAGACGGTCGGATGGTCTTCGTCTTGCCACGGGAGAACAAAACTTACTTTGGAACAACGGATACAGACTACACTGGGGACTTAGAGCATCCAAAAGTAACCCAAGAAGATGTCGACTACTTGTTAGGTATCGTAAATAACCGATTCCCAGAAGCTCACATCACCATAGATGACATCGAAAGTAGCTGGGCTGGTCTCCGTCCTTTGATCTCAGGAAATAGTGCTTCTGACTACAATGGTGGTAACAACGGAACCATCAGTGATGAAAGCTTTAATACTTTGATTACAACAGTTGAAGGCTATCTTTCTAAAGAAAAATCTCGTGAAGATGTTGAATCAGCAATCAGCCACTTGGAAGGTAGCACTTCTGAAAAACACTTGGATCCATCTGCTGTCTCACGTGGATCAAGCCTCGATCGCGATGACAATGGTCTTTTGACCCTTGCTGGTGGGAAGATTACAGACTACCGTAAGATGGCTGAAGGGGCTATGGAGCGTGTCTTGAACATTCTTAAGGAAGAGTTCGACCGTCAGTTTAAGTTAATCAACTCTAAGACCTATCCAGTATCAGGTGGAGAAATTAACCCAACGAACGTGGATTCTGAAATCGAAGCCTTTGCTCAACTTGGCGTATCTCGTGGTTTGGATAGCAAGGAAGCTCACTACCTAGCTAACCTATACGGATCCAATGCACCTAAGGTCTTCGCCCTTGCTCATAGCGTGGAACAGGCACCTGGATTGAGCTTGGCTGATACCTTGTCACTTCACTATGCAATGCGCAATGAATTGGCACTCAGCCCAGTTGATTTCCTTCTTCGTCGTACCAACCACATGCTCTTTATGCGGGATAGCTTAGATGCGATGATCGAACCTGTTTTGGATGAAATGGGCCGCTTCTATGAA
Organism: Streptococcus sp. 1171_SSPC; assembly: GCF_001069335.1. NCBI lineage: Bacteria > Bacillati > Bacillota > Bacilli > Lactobacillales > Streptococcaceae > Streptococcus > Streptococcus sp. 1171_SSPC. Next base: position 908 of record NZ_JWAK01000010.1, on the reverse strand, counting down.
TGGTCAGAAGAAGAAAAAGTTGGCTACCGCAAAGACTTGCAAGTCGCTTTGGAAAACAATGACTTGGAAGCATTAAAAAACTAAGAAAAACAAAAAAGGGGTTGGAAAGAAGACTGTCTAACCTTCCCCTCTTTATAATGGAGAATTAAATCATATGAAAGAATTATTTGGTGAATTTTTAGGAACTTTAATCCTCATTCTTCTGGGAAATGGGGTTGTAGCAGGAGTGGTTCTTCCAAAAACGAAAAGCCACAACTCAGGTTGGATCGTCATTACTCTTGGTTGGGGGATTGCGGTTGCTGTCGCAGCCTTCATCTCTGGTAAGTTAAGTCCGGCCCATTTGAACCCTGCAGTAACAATTGGGGTTGCTCTTAATGGTGGCCTAGCTTGGGCATCTGTCATTCCTTATATCCTTGCACAATTTGCCGGAGCCATGGTCGGTCAAGTCCTTGTCTGGTTGCAGTTCAAACCGCATTACTTAGCAGAAGAAAATCCTGGAAATATCCTTGGAACATTCAGTACTGGTCCAGCAATTAAGGACACTACTTCAAACCTCATCAGTGAAATCCTTGGAACCTTTGTCTTGCTACTAACTATCTTTGCGCTTGGTCTTTATGACCTTCAAGCAGGGCTTGGTACCTTTGCTGTTGGTACCTTGATTGTGGGGATTGGTTTGTCTCTTGGTGGAACCACAGGTTACGCTCTCAACCCAGCTCGTGACTTAGGTCCTCGTATCATGCACAGCCTCCTTCCTATTCCTAACAAAGGAGATGGTGACTGGGGATACGCTTGGATTCCAGTAGTTGGTCCAATCATTGGAGCAGTACTAGCAGTAGCAGTCTTTAAAATGTTTTAAAAAAGAAAGAGTGTGGGACAGAAATCGGTAATTCGTTAGAATTCGATTTCGT
>NZ_JWAK01000009.1:0-17099 GCF_001069335.1 Streptococcus sp. 1171_SSPC | reverse complement strand
AATTCTAACCAATTACCGATTTCTGTCCCACTCTCTTTTTTATTTCAACTCTTTGATAATCTTCTTGGCATCTTCGTTTGAAATTGCCCCTAATTGAACATGTCCAATCTTTCCTTGGCTATCGATAAAGACTTCCGTAGGGATTGAACGAACTTGATAATTCATAAAGGCAGATCCGTCTGGATTGTACAAAACAGGCACTGATTGATAATCTTGTTGGGCAAACCATTTAACGAACTCTTCTTCTGTTTTTTCACCTTGCATTCCTGGTGCCATAACGGTAAGAATCTCAAAGTCCCGGTCCTTCTCTTCAACTAATTTATTGAGTTCAGGCATGCTTTGGCGACAAGGACCACACCAAGTCGCCCAGAATTTCAAGTAAACCTTTTTACCTCTGTAGTCTGAAAGTTTAACTGTGTTCCCCTTCATATCCTTTAGCTCGAAGTCACTCGCTTCTTTTCCTACTAAAGGATGTTTACTAGCGGTTGTATTGGTCATTGATTGATTATCCATGGATTGATTATCCATGGATTGATTGTTCATGCCACTTTCGGACTGATTCATAGAGCAAGCAGTCAGGATGGATAGAGAAAGAAGCGAAAAACAGGCGTATTTAATAACTTTCATAATGAGTAAACCTCCATTTGATTTATGAAAAGATAGCAGACAAGCTATTCAATTGTCCCAAAAGTAACAAAATCCCCATAATAATGATGATCAAGCCACCAATCTTCTTTAGTAACAAGAGATGGGGTTTTAGACGATTAAAGTATGGGAGAACGATCCCAGATGCTAGAGCTAGAAGTAAGAATGGAATAGCCATCCCTAATGTATAAATGAAAAGGTAAACGGCTCCCATAAGGGCATCTTGGCCATTGGATGCTGCTAAGGCAAGTACAGAGCCAAGAACAGGACCAATACATGGCGTCCATCCAAAGCTAAAACCAAGTCCAAGGAGAAAAGCTGAAAATAATTCATTCTTGTGCTTGTTTGCCCCGAAATCCATTGTCTTCTGTTTCTCTAGGAAATTAAAATGAAAGACTTCCATCTGATGAAGACCTAGGATAATGATCAACGCTCCCATCAGGTAACGGAACCAGTTGGTGTACATGATCTGACCAAGCAAACCTGCCCCAAAACCAATGAGGAGGAAAATAACAGAAATCCCTGCGATAAAACACAAGGTCTTTACAATCCCATGCCAGCGAATCTTTTTCCCAAAAATCTGAACTGATTTTTCCTGATCGCTTCCTAGCAAGACGCCGATATATACCGGAAGCAATGGAAAGACACAGGGAGAGAAAAAGGAGAGAATGCCTGCCAGAAAGACCGTAAAGGAGAAAACAATTTGATTCATAAAACACTCCGTATATTGATATGCTACAACTAGTATAACACTCCAACAGCTAAATTAAAAATTTCTGCTACGCTTTGATTATTAAATATTCATTTAGAAACTAGTTTCAAAACCAAACAAAAACTCCAAAGAACATAACTTTGGAGTTCAATTGACTATCTATTCCTCTTCTGCACTTTGTTTATTTGGCAAGAAAAGCGAAAGGACAATACCAACTACTGCTGGTAGTAACCATGGGAGGGATTGAGCAGCAAACGGCAAGTGCTTAATGATGTTTGCTAGTCCTGCAAGTTTAAAGGTACTTGCCAGAACATCTGCAATCGCAATCAAGCTAACTAGGAACATAGTCAGCTGCATTCCTGGTTTTGATAGTTGAGTAAATTTATTTACAATCACAATCAACACAATAGTAATGGTGATTGGATAGAGGATCATCAAAACTGGCAATGAATAGGCAATAATGGCACTCAAACCAAGATTGGCAATGGAGAATCCAATCAAGGTAAAGAGAGTCGCATAGACCTTGTAAGAAATTTTAGGGAAGGTTTTATGGAAGAATTCCCCTGTCGATACGATCAAACCGGCTGTTGTTGTGAAACAAGTCACCGTCACCATACCTGCAAGGAAGATTTGAGCAACTGGGCCAAAGATAGCCTTGGTAGCTTCTGAGAGGACATAAACACCCTTATTGGCATCAGAAGCCATCACTTCTGCTGGAATTGGGAAGTGATTTCCAAGATAACCCAATCCAATATACAAAATACTAAAGCCAATGGCTACAACGATGCCAACAATCCAGATCGTTTTAATGTATTCTTTCTTGCTGGTGAAACCAAGTTGATTAAGAGTAGTCACTGCGATGACGCTAAAGGCTACTGAAGCAAGAGCATCCAAGGTGTTATACCCTTCAAGGAAACCTTGACCAAAGGCAGATGCTTGGTAGGCTTCTGTTGCCACTTGAGGCGCGTGTCCGCTGTACTTGAGAGCACCAAGAACAACGAGGACAACGATCAAGATAGCAAAGACAGGTGTTAAAATCCGACCAATACTATCTAGGATTTTAGAAGGATACAAGGCAATCAAATAGGCCAAACAGAAATAAATCAAGGTAAACATAAAGAGACTCAGTCTACCACTTGATTGTCCTAACAGTGGAGCGATCCCAACCTCGTAGGAAACAGTAGCCGTTCTTGGAATAGCAAAGAATGGACCAATAGACAGATACAAGGCTACCAGATAAACGATGGCAAACCAAGGAGCAATTTTTCGTGAAATCTCATGAATATACCCTTTAGGATTGAGTGTCCCAATAATCAAGGTGATAATCGCAATCCCTACTCCTGATAAGACAAATCCAGCAATAGCTGGCCAAAAATGGCTACCCGACTGGGCACCTAGCGCAGGTGGAAAGATCAAATTCCCTGCACCGAAGAAAATACCAAATAACAGCAAACCTGTTAAGGAACCTTTTCGTAACATGTGTTCTCCTTTACATTTTTCAATCTTTTCTAGTATAACAGCTTTTATCCGCCACGGCAATTCTTTTTATCTGGATTTATTACTTTTCTCAAGTGACAGTTGAGGTTTCAACAATACGGAACGATTGTGAAGTTAATGAGCACCTTTTAGTTAATTATGTTACAATTGAGCTACTACTACATCTAGGAGTCATCATGTTTCTAAATATATTCTGGTTGGTTCCAGCTACCATTTTTTTATTTTTCTTTTTGAATGACCGCAGAAGACTGATCAATGCTTACCTCTTTTCAATAAGCTTCGGCCTTTTCCTCCTGATTTCTGCCCTACTACTAGTTGTTCGTACGGAGCTATGGTTTAACCAACAGATTGCTATCATTGTTTTTTCAGTACTTGCTATCCTTGTTTTACTCAGTATTATTTTCTCAACTGTTTTTCTTCTTTTTAACGGCCGTCAAATGATGTCTTTTGAAGGCAAAAAGTTGGCAAACCTCCTCTCACTCCTATATGGGATCTTTATTATCGGCACCTTGGCGCTTCATTTCCTTCCTTATTTCCCAGGGAAAGATCTCTTGATTTATCCAACAGACTTTGCCCTCTTTTACTCGACCTTTCTTTATCTCTCTTATGTCTTTTATGGGACCTTTTGTAATTTTTTCCCCATCCGTAAGGAACCGGATGTTATCATCGTCCTTGGCTCAGGTTTGATTGGGGATAAAGTCCCACCACTTCTAGCCCAGCGTCTAACTAAAGCAAAGACTATCTATGAGCAATTCGAGGGGCGACCAAAACTGATTGTTTCTGGTGGACAAGGTGCTGATGAGTTAACCTCAGAGGCGGAAGCTATGGCAAGCTACCTGATGGAACAGGGTGTACCACAGGAAGACATTTTGATTGAGGATCGTTCTCGAACGACTTTTGAGAATCTGACATTTAGTAAGGCTATTCTTGAAGATCATGGACTAGGAAAGAGTGTCCTTGTGGTGACCAATTCCTTTCACGCTCTTCGGGCTGGTGTCTTTATGAGACGATTAAAAATCCCTGGACGCAGTGCCGGTTCAAAAACAGCTTTTTATTATCTCCCATCGGCTTGGATCCGAGAAACAGTTGGGCTAGTTTCTCTCTATTGGAAATGGCATGCTGCTTTCTTAGCTTTTCTGTTTCTGCCTTGGTTCTTTTCACAAATTATGAGACTGATTGAGTTCATTATTCAACATCTAAACTAAAAACCATGGGGTATCCCATGGTTTTCTTGTCTAATGATCACTAAAGCGTCTGTATTCAATACGGAAATCAAAGTAATTCTCTGCTTGCAGTTTATGGAAGATGTCCCGATAAGCCTCTTCATCAAATTGATCGCCTCGATAAAGAATCTCAAAACTCAGATCATCGTATTCTAAAAAGGCATTGGCTGTTTTAAAGCCGTTCCGCAAATAGAAGTCCATCCGAGCCCGTCGTTGTTCTATATTATCACATTCTTCATCCAATCGTTCAACTTCTAACAACATGGTCCGTTGGTAAAACTCGACTAATTTTTCAATAATTTCTTGACCATAGCCGTGGCTTCGTAAGTGTGGCATAATGGCAAAGAAGCTGACGTAAAAGGCCTTGGCATTTGAAATAGCAAAGGCAAACCCGACAAATTCTTCCTCATTATAAAAAGCAAAAAAATGAGCATCATCATTGTCCGTATAGCGTAAAAACTCCGATAAAGGAATCCGTTCCTCTTCAGGGAATGCCTCGGTATTCAACCGCTCGACCTTATCTAGATCTGGGAACGTTTCAGTGATTAATTGGCTGGTTAAGCTCATAAAGCCTCCATTTCTGCTACGATTATAGCAAATTTCGCATACGCTTTCAAGAAACCTGATTTATATTTAAATCACAGTCTTCTCAAAAACAAAAAGAGCAATTGCTCCTTTTGTTTTACGCGCTAGTCTCTTCTTTTTTGGAGAATTGGCTCATGTACAAGTCGTAATAGAATCCTTTTGCAGCCAAGAGGGACTCATGATTTCCTTGCTCTATGATTTGCCCCTCTTTAAGGACTAAAATCTTATCTGCTTCTTGGATAGTAGACAAGCGGTGGGCAATGACAAAGCTAGTCCGCCCCTTCATCAAGTTCTTCATAGCCTTTTGAATCAAGAGTTCCAGACGCGTATCCACTGAGGATGTCGCTTCATCTAAAATCAAAATTTTAGGATCAGCTAGAAGGGCACGCGCAATAGTCAACAACTGCTTCTGTCCCAAAGAGATATTACTAGACTCTTGGTTCATCTCCATATTGTAGCCCCCCGGAAGCGTCCGGATAAAGTGGTCTACATTGGCAGCTTTGGCAGCAGCGACAATCTCTTCGTCTGTTGCATCCAAGTTCCCAAAGCGCAGGTTTTCTTTAATGGTCCCTTCATAAAGCCAAGCATCCTGAAGAACCATCCCAAACTGCTTGCGATAATCTTGGCGAGATAGGTCACGGATATCATGCCCATCTACCGTAATAGCCCCCTTGGTCACGTTATAGAAACGCATCAGCAGATTGATGAGCGTGGTTTTTCCTGCACCTGTCGGTCCGACAATGGCCACCATCTCACCTGGATTGACCTCTAGATTAAAGTCGCGGATCAATGGTTTATCTTCCACATATTGAAAGTCCACATGGTTAAAGCTAACCTGTCCAGTCAATTCCTTGTCCAGAGCTTCATTTTTACCAAGTACTTCATCTGGTTCATCAAGTACTTGGAAGACCCGATCCAGTGAAGATTTGGCACTTTGTAAGGTTCCAGCCAACTGGCTCAAATTTTGAATAGGCTGATTAATCTGCCAGACATACTGGACAAAAGCCTGCATGTTCCCAACTGTCAGACGACCGGCAAGAACTTGAATGGCTCCGATAACTGCGACCAAAAGATAGGTCAAATCAGAGATTGCATTCAGAATAGGCATCATCAGTCCAGAAATAAAATTCGCTTTAAATCCAACTTGCTGCAGACGACGGGTAATGTCACGGAAGTCTTCTTGCGATGATTCTTCTCGTACATAGAGTTTTAAGACGTTGAAACCACTTAAGTTTTCCTGAACAAAACCATTTAGAGCTCCAAGGACATCAGCCTGCTCCTTAAAGTAAGGCTGGGATTTCTTCATAATCAACTGGGCACCGAAGAAGGTGATCGGGATAGAAGCAATCACGATTAACCCCAAAGTAAGGTTGAGATAGAGTACCATAGCGATGACCAAGGTTAGTGTGAAAATGGCATTCACAATTTGAAGGAAGGACTGCTGCAAGGCATTAGAAACAGTTTCGACATCGCTGGTAAAGCGACCAAGAAGATCTCCGAATTGGTGCTGATCAAAATAAGAAACAGGGATGCGATTGATTTTTTCAGATAGGTCATTACGCATATCCTCGATCATACTTTGGACGGCATTGGTCATGAAATAGTTGGAATAATAAGATCCAAGCTCATACAAAACTCCCCGGAAGAGATAGACAATCATGACCCAGCCAACATAGCCAGCATTAATCTCAGCTCCCGCTACTCCTCTAGACATCTCTGTCAGGTTGGCAGTCAATTCTGTAATAGCAAGTCCAAGAATATAGGGCTCAATGACACTCATAACCACACTCAGAATCTTTAGGAGTGTAGCGAAAATAACGGTAAAACGATAAGCTCTTAGATAGCCCCAAAGACGTACAAAACTGGAACGTTTTTCTTTCATTTTCTCCCCCTCCTATTCTTCTGTCAATGATTGGTTATTCAACTGAGAGCGAGCAATCTCACTGTAGATTTCATTGGTTGCCAGGAGTTCCTCGTGGGTTCCACGACCGACGATTTCTCCATGATCCAAGACGATGATTTGATCCGCATCCATGATGGTCCCAATCCGCTGGGCTACAATCAAGACGGTCGCATCTCCTGTTACTTCCTTGAGACGTTTTCTCAGTGTAGCATCTGTCTTGTAGTCAAGAGCCGAGAAGGAATCATCAAAGATATAGATATCCGGCTCTTTAACAACTGCACGCGCAATGGATAAACGTTGTTTCTGTCCACCAGAAAGGTTGCTTCCCCCTTCTGCTAAATGAGTGTCAAACTGCTCTTCCTTGCTTTCGATAAACTCTTTAGCTTGGGCCACATCTGCTGCCTTGTCTAGCTCCTCAATGCTGGCATCTTCTTTTCCGTAACGAAGGTTTTCGGCAATAGTCCCCGTGAAGAGTAAGGCCTTCTGTGGGATGAATCCAATCTTATGGCGCAAGGCTTTAACATTAAAATCACGCACATCTACACCATCCACTAAGATTTTCCCTAAGGTCACATCATAGAATCGAGGAATGAGCTGGACCAGAGAGGATTTCCCAGAGCCGGTCGATCCAATAAAAGCAATGGTCTCCCCCGGCTTAGCTTTAAAGGAAATATTATGAAGGACTGGACTCTCTGTCTCACCAGGATAGGCGAAGGTAACATTGTCAAATTCTAGATAGCCCTTGGTTTCTGTCTCAGTAACCCCATTTTCATTTGGATCAATAGAAATCGGCATGCCCATGATTTCTTTCAAACGATGACTGGAGACAGCTGTCCGTGGATACATGGTAAAGAGATTAGCTAGGAATAGGAAAGAAAGCAAGGCATGGAAACTGTATTCGATAAAGGCGACAAGATTCCCGATTTCTAAACTTCCATCCCCTAGAGGATCCAAGGCGAACCATACAATAGCTACAATCATGGCGATGATGATTTGGACAAAGAGCGGCTCCGTCAAGCCGGTCAATTTAAAGAGTCTATTGGAGTTGTCCGCATAGATTGCATTGGCTTGGCCAAATTTTTCTTCTTGGAATTCCTCACGCGCAAAAGCACGAATCACCCGAAGTCCCGTAAGGTTTTCGCGAGCATATTGATTGAGCTTATCCAAGGTTTCCTGCTGCTTCTCTGACAAAGGTTTGGTCTTGATAGCTACATACCAGACGACCACAGCCAAAAATGGCATCGAAATCGCCACAATCCAGGCAAGAGATGGACTCGTCTGTAAAATTAACAGAATACTGGACAGCATCATGATAGGAGTGATGACGCCAAGCTTCAACATCTGGTCAGAAAACTGCATCAAGACGAAGGCATCAGACGTCATCCGCGTTACCAAGGAAGAAACCCCAATCTTCTCATACTCATGGTGGGAATATTCCTGAAGCTTCTCATAAAGGTCATTGCGCATATCCATGACCATGGTGGTAGTAATCTTCCCAACCGCATAGGCTAGAACGATTCGCCCGAGAATCCCTACGATGATCACACCAAACATAACCCAGGCCCAAAAATAAACCCGCTCCATATCTCTCGGATTGATCCCCTCATCAATCATACGAGCTAGAACAGTTGGCAAACCGAGATTGACAATCACAAAAAAGATGGCTGCTGTAACATTCAAACACAACCATTTTGGATATTTTCTCAAATAGGACCAAATATATCCCATACCTTTCTCCTCCCTATACAATAAAAAAGCACCCTTAAGTACTTTTTAAGCTATTTTAGAAAGCACGTTGCCTCCTTCAATTCATCCCTATTATATCAGATACCCCCTAGGCTAGCAAGGAAAAGAGCTAATGAAAATAAAGAATAAAAAAGAGGATAACCTCAATTATCCCCTTTAGAAATGATTATTTTTGACGTTTAAATTTTGCATCTTTGAAGAAAGCAAATGTTTCGCTATCGTTAGACTTAAATTTACTCAAGTCCAAAGTTAAAACATCCTCGTCAATCTTATACTTGACTTTATCATTACCACCTTCTTCTGACTCAAGAGTTTTGCTACCTTGATCAGCTTTTAGGCCAAATGATTTCTTTCTATTATTTCCTAGGGCATTCATTTCAACAGTCAATTTGGCTTTTTTATCTTTAATTTCGATCGTCATTGATAATGCAATTTGACCAGCGACTTTCTCAAGCTCCTCATCAGTAGCTCCTTGCTCTTTAAGGATGCTTTCTATTTTCTCCTTATCAGCTTTATAGACATATTTCCCATTATCGCTAGTTGTAGAACCACAAGCTACAAGGAAAATCGCACCAACTGCCAATAAAGCAGCAAAGACAAGACGTTTAAAGTATTTCATCAGAAATCTCCTTTTTTGTTTATAGGAACTATTTTATCAAAAAAATAGAAGTCTAACAACATAATAAATTAGTAAGAACTTGATAAGAATTGTAAATATGTTGATTGACAGAGATTAAATATAAAGTAGTATGATTTCAGAAAATAGACAATCATTTAATGATCAAAAATTTCTGATTCCTATTTTGTGTTTAATAGTTTCATTCAGTTAAAAAGCTGCTAATATCAACTTCGGACTTAAATTCAATCGACAACAGCTTTCTAATCCTGAAAAATTTAGATAAAATCCTACTGTAGACAAAGTACAGAATTAATCTGTAAAAAATAAAGACTTAAACTCAAAAATGTACACAAAAAAACCGAGATCTAAACCTCGGTTTGCATTTTGATTGGAAACTCTATTATTTAAGAGTAACTGAAGCTCCAGCTTCTTCCAATTTAGCTTTGATTTCTTCAGCTTCAGCTGTAGCAACACCTTCTTTAACAAGTGCAGGTGCTCCATCAACAAGTTCTTTAGCTTCTTTAAGACCAAGACCAGTGATTTCACGTACAACTTTGATAACGCCGACTTTCTTGTCGCCTGCAGATGTCAATTCAACGTCGAATGAATCTTTAGCAGCACCTGCGTCAGCAGCACCAGCTGCAGCAACAGCTACAGGAGCAGCTGCAGTTACACCAAATTCTTCTTCGATAGCTTTTACAAGGTCGTTCAATTCAAGGATTGAAGCTTCTTTAATTTCAGCAATAATGTTTTCAATGTTCAATGCCATTGTTATTTCCTCCAAATAAGTTTTTATATTTTATGTTTTTATTTTTTGTAGCTAGGCTATGCTGCGTAGCTTAAGATTAAGCTGCGTCTTCTTTGTTGTCTGCAACCGCTTTGACTGCAAGAGCAACGTTGCGCACTGGCGCTTGAAGTACAGAAAGGAGCATAGAAAGAAGTCCTTCGCGGTTTGGAAGAGTTGCAAGAGCAAGAATCTCTTCTTTAGATGCGACAGCGCCTTCGATTGCACCACCTTTGATTTCAAGTGCGTCAGCGTTTTTAGAAAAGTCGTTCAAGATTTTCGCTGGTGCGATAACATCTTCGTTAGAAAATGCTACTGCAGATGGTCCAACAAATACTGATGCCAATTCTTCAAGACCAGCTTTTTCAGCTGCACGACGTAAGATTGAGTTTTTGATCACTTTGTACTCAACTTCGCTTCCACGAAGCTCACGACGAAGAACTGTATCTTGTTCTACTGTCAAACCACGAGCGTCCACAACGACGATTGATGCAGCAGCTTTCATTTTCTCAGCTACTACGTCAACTAGTTCCGCTTTCTTAGCAATAATTGCTTCACTCATTAGTGTGTTCACCTCCGTAATTATTTTGCTTGGGGAATTTTTCCAAAAGAAAAACGCGCCCAAACCTAGACACGAAAGTACAATACGCTTCTTTTACATGATACGTTTTGTCCTCGGTAGGATCTTTATGAGTCAAGCTCCCCTACTGTCTTAGGCAGTTTTTTCAAACCGTTATTTAGTGTATCACATAAAAAAAAAGAATGCAAGTATTTTTGCAAACTTTTTTTAAAAATAGTTAATCTTTATAGATAGTCTTGGTACGATTGAGCCATGCATAGGCCAAGCCCATGATCACTCCTCCACCTACCCAGTTACCTACAAAAGTGACAGCATAATGACGAAGCACATTGAAGAACTCTAAGTGAGGCAAATCTTTCGAAATCGAGTTAAAAGTAGCTAATGAGAAAGAAGCAAAGTTTGCCGCGATGTGTTCATTCGTAAGGAAAACAAACATATAAATAGCTGACAAAGCCATCAGAACTTTCGCTGTTTCATCTTTAAAGAAAAGGTAGGACAAGATAGCTATATTAACAAAGATGTTGGCAACAACCCCTTCAAAGAAGACCAATTGATTAGAACGTTGCAACTTCATCTCTACAACCGAACCAAGGAAGCCTTTTGGATTCAGATTTGCAAAAGCACTTGTCTGACTGAAGAGAAATGCGAGGAACAAGGCACCAACTAAATTAAAGAATGTACAATATAGTAGAATTTCTAAAGCTTTCTTCCAATTTATCTTCTTAAGATAAACTCCAGCTGTCAGGTACATCATATTTGAAGTCGTTAGTTCACTATTTAAGAAGAGTAAATAAACCAATCCCCAAGCAAAAATAAATGGAAACAAGAAACGACCGGAACCTGGCAAGAAGGTATTGAGCAAATCTGCTCCCACAATCCCAACTGCTGTACTCATTGTGAGAAATGCACCCGCAAACATAGAGCGAACAGCATAACGAGCCTTAGAAGCTGTATATAGTTCTTCCTTCTTTTGACATGCTGCCTCTACTTTAAGAACAAAATTTGATTCTCCCATCTGAATCTCCTTATATATTGAATTTGTGAACTTCTTCATTATATCATAGATAGAACCTCCTGAAAAGGTTTTCAGAAAAATAATATAAAAAATACTGTTTTCAATGAAAAATGATATAAAACGATTTAAAACGACTAAAAGAAAAAACAGACCTTAATGGCCTGTTTATCGTTCAATTTAATTCATATCTTACAAGAAACGATTTGCCCATGCGATATCCAAGTTCAAGATTTCTTGAGTTGTATATTGTTGGCGATATGGGTTGTAGACCGTACCTTCATAACCTCCATATACACTTGGTGAATCATACTGAGTCAAATTGTAAGTTTCGATGATATGGTTCAATTTTGCATAGTAACTTGTATCAGTAGCATAGACACCCGTTAAAGCAGATGTAGCATCCTGATAGCTACTTGTATTGCTCTTCCAAGCTCCTGCAAAATGACCTTGTTTCAAAACAGCAACATAGTCTTGCAATGATTCATAGTAGCTAGGGTATGAACGGAAAGCATCGTTGATGGTATAGGCATTTCCATTACCGTCATCTTCCCACGTCTGCATCACAGCTGATTGACCAGCATAACTACCTTTAATACCAAAAAGGTTGTAGTGAGGATAAGATGACAAACCAGATTGACCAGCTCCACTTTCTAAGATGGCTTGAGCAATCATAACAGAAGCATAAAGATCATTTTCTTGAGCAAGCTGACGAGCAGATTCACCGATTTGTGAGATAAAAGTTTCTGTTGGATCTGCGTATTGAGTATAAGCACCATCATTAGCATCAACATTCCCTACATGCTCACTCATAGCTGCCGCTACTGTTCCTGCAGCTACTAGAGCCACTAAGGATCCAATTAATTTCGATTTATTTAGTATTTTTTTCAATGTGATAATCTCCTAATGTTTTAATGAAAACTCTTTAAGATGATTATAGCACAGAAAAGCATTAAATTGTTGAGCTCAATATTACATTTTAATTACAATATCGAGATAAATCAAATAAAGAAATAATAGGTTAGTAATAATACGATTTATTCCGAAAAGCTATAGTCAAAAATTGCATCCCAAGCTTCTTCTACTCCCGTCTTATTAACGGATGAGAAGATGATAAAGGTATCTGTTTTATCAAAATCCAATTTCTTCTTGATCATAGATTCATGCTTGTTCCATTTTCCTCTTGGAATTTTATCGGCTTTGGTTGCAACCAAGATAACTGGAATCTCGTAATATTTTAAAAACTCGTACATTTGGACATCATCAGCTGAGGGTTCATGACGAAGATCAACCAGGCTGACAACAGCTCTTAAATTCTCTCTTGATGTCAGATATTCTTCGATCATCTTTCCCCATTTCTCACGTTCTTTTTTAGAGACACGAGCATATCCATAGCCAGGTACATCGACAAAGCGTAATTTATCATCGATATTGAAGAAGTTTAATAACTGTGTTTTCCCTGGTTTTCCAGACGTACGGGCCAAATTCTTGCGATTTAGCATGGTATTAATAAAAGAAGACTTGCCGACATTTGATCGACCGGCAAGTGCAACTTCTGGGATATCATCTTGAGGATAATGGCTTTTATTGGTAGCGCTCAAGAGAATATCCGCATTATGAGTATTTACTTTCATAGAATTTCTTTCTAGGCAGTTTCTAAAATTGGTTTTTCAGTTCCGTTAACTGCTTCTTTGGTGATTCGAACCAATTTGACATCTTCTTGACTTGGAACTTCAAACATCACATCCAACATAGTTTCTTCGATGATGGAGCGTAATCCACGAGCACCTGTTTTGCGTTCAATAGCTTTGCTTGCAATTTCTTCAAGTGCTTCGTCATCAAATTCCAATTCTACGTCGTCAAAGGATAAGAGAGCTTGGTATTGTTTCACCAAGGCGTTTTTTGGTTCTTTCAAAATACGAACCAAGTCATCCACTGTCAATTGCTCTAATGCAGCAAGAACTGGAAGCCGACCGATTAACTCAGGGATAATACCGAATTTTTGGATATCTTCTGCAATGATTTCTTGCATATAAGAGCTTGATTCATCGATGGCTTTGTTGTTTTGACCAAATCCAATGATCTTCTCACCTAAACGTTGCTTCACGATTTCTTCAATCCCATCAAAGGCTCCACCGACGATGAAGAGGATGTTCTTGGTATCGACTTGGATCATTTCTTGTTGTGGGTGCTTGCGTCCGCCTTGAGGTGGCACGCTGGCTACAGTTCCTTCGATAATCTTCAAGAGGGCTTGTTGTACCCCTTCACCAGATACATCACGGGTGATAGAGACGTTCTCACTCTTCTTAGCAATCTTATCGATTTCATCAACATAGATGATGCCACGTTCTGCACGTTCAATATTGAAGTCAGCAGCTTGCAAGAGCTTAAGAAGAATGTTTTCAACGTCTTCTCCGACGTAACCCGCTTCTGTCAAGGCTGTCGCATCCGCAATGGCAAATGGAACATTCAAGCTCTTAGCAAGAGTTTGAGCCAAGAAAGTTTTTCCTGAACCTGTAGGCCCCACCATCAAAATGTTTGATTTTTGGAGATCTACATCATTGTCTTCTTCACGATTTTCGTGGAAGTTAATTCGTTTGTAGTGATTATAGACAGCTACTGCTAGCGCTCGTTTGGCACGATCCTGACCGATGACATAGTGGTTGAGGATATTGAGGAGTTCGATTGGTTTTGGAACTTCTGAAAGATCTGACAAGACTTCCTCAGCAAGTTCTTCTCGAATGATTTCTTGAGCTAACTCAACACATTCATTACAGATAAAGGCATTGTTCCCAGCGATAATCTTCTGTACTTCGTCTTGGTTTTTCCCGCAGAAGGAACAATAAACCATCATATCGTTTGATTGATTTGTAGGCATTTTCTTCTCCCGATTCTAAAGTCTGTTTGTAATTTATCTAAATAAAGTCATATAAAAGGCGTGAATAGAATTCACAAGATTAGTAAAGGCATTTAGCAAAAATAGAATGGCTAATCCATAGCGCTTTTTCCGAAAGGTCTGGGAAGCACATACTAGGCAAATCACGCATAAAACAGCTGTAAAAAAGCCAAAAATACTACGTTCCATGAACTAGTCTTCCTTTCTTTCAAAATGTCTAATGGTAAAGTCGTAAGGGTTTTTTTCATCTTTTTCGATTGTCCGCTCGTCTAGTAAACGAAACTGATCCCACTGGAAGTCTTCTGGGAAGTAAGTATCTCCTTCCAATTCGGCATCGATGACGGTTTGATAGAGCTCCTCTAGATAAGGCTCGAAAAGGCGAATGACCTTCTCACCACCGATAATAAAGAGCGACAAATCCTGATCCTTATACCAGTTTAAAACGTCTTCAACTGAGGTTTTTAATAAAACTTTTTCATTCTCTACATCATATTTGTCATCTCTAGAGAGAATGATATTGGTCCGATTTGGGAGGACGCGTTTGTTTAAACCTTCGTAGGTAACTCTTCCCATGAGAATCGCATGGCCTGTAGTCGTTTGTTTAAAGTGCTGCAATTCAGCTGGCAAATGCCAAGGCATCACCTGGTCCTTGCCGATTACCCCATTCTTTGTCTGAGCCCAAATACCAATTACTTTCTTACTCATTTTTACATCCTTTACACTGATACTTCTATTTTATCAAATTTTTCAAGAAAAGACTGTTTCCAACTATTGCTTCCTTGAGCAAAACTTCCTATTTTTTCCGTCAAAAAAACCGCGATTTCTCGCGGTTTTAATGAGGCAAATCCTAGATCTTAGTCTTCTTTTTTGCGTTTAGCAAGTCCAAATAATGAGAGACCTGTTAAAGCACTTAGAAGAGCAAGACCTGTTTTAGAAGTTTCCTCAGTACCAGTTTCAGGAAGAACTGCTGTTTCATCAGAAGGATTGATGAATTTAATTTCCTTAGTTTCTGGAACTGGTTTTGGATCTGGTGTTGGAACTGGATCCGGAGTAGGTGCCGGGGTTGGAACCGGTGTTGGAGTTGGGGTTGGTGTAGGAACCGGATCTGGTGTTGGCACTTTCTCATAAACGTGCTCTGTATCACCATTTGGAAGTTTCTTAGTCTCTACGAAGCGGTAGCCTGGAATATCTCTCTTAGGAGTTTCACCATCCTCGATTGGATAACCAGGAATCTCGTTACCTTCCTTATCCTTGTGACTTGTCTTCACTTTTTCGTAGACATGTTCTGTGTCGCCGTTTGGAAGTTTCTTAGTCTCTACAAAGCGGTAGCCTGGAATCTCTTTCTTAGGTTGTTCATTGTCCTCAGTTGGATATCCCGGAATTGCTTTACCTTCTTTGTCTACAAATGTAGTAACAGGAAGTACAGTTGGTGTGTACGTTGCAGAAGCTTTTGTTCCATTCATATCTTCACGGACAACAGTTACAGATGGTGCTTTTCCAGTAAATTCTGGTTCAGGTTTAAAGGTTACAGTTCCGTCAGGAGCTACTGTATACGTACCAACACCTGGAATTGTCTTCGTTGTTGAACCATCGTCAAATGTAGCCGGAACGGCATCGTTCATTGGAACAATTGGATCACCTTCCTTGAAGTTTGGCTTACCAGATTGTTCTTGACCTTTAGGGCCAATAGTTGTGGCTGGTTCACCTGTTGGTGTTACTGGAGTTACAGTTGGTGTGTATTTAGCTGTTACTGGTGTACCGTTCTTATCTACACGTTTAACAGTCACGCCTGTTCCTGTTCCTGTGAATGATTTTTCTGGTACGAAAGTGACTGTTCCATCTGGGGCTACTGTGTAAGTACCTTCTCCTGGAATTGTCTTCGTTGTTGAGCCATCTTCGAATGTAGCTGGCGTATCATCATCCATTGGAATGTTTGGATTGCCTTCTGTAAACTTAGGCTTACCTGTTTGGGTTTGACCTTGTTTATCTGTTGAAGTTACATCCTCTGCTGTTGGAACAACTGGAGTAATCTTAGGTGTGTATGTTGTTTCAGCTGGGGTACCGTTGGCATCCTTAGCTTGAACCTTAACTGAAACGACATCACCTGAATAGGTCTTATCTGTTGGGGTGAAGGTTACAACACCTGTTGCTTTATCAACTGTGAATGTACCGATAACCTTGCCGTCTGGTGACTTAGCATCTACTGAAGCTGCTGGTTGACCATTTTCGTCAAGAAGGGTAATGGTATTCTTGTCGATTGGCGCAACTGGATCACCTTCTGTGAAGGTTACTGTTCCAGTTTGAACTACACCTTGAGGAGCTACTGATTCAGCAGGTGACGCTGTTGGTGTTACTGGTGTTACGGTTGGTGTGTATTTACCTGTTACTGGTGTACCATTCTTATCCACACGCTTAACTGTTACACCTGTTCCTGTTCCTGTGAATGACTTCTCTGGCACGAAGGTTACACTTCCATCTGGGGCTACTGTGTAAGTACCCTCACCTGGAATTGTCTTCGTTGTTGAACCTTCTTCGAATGTAGCTGGTGTATCATCATCCATTGGAACTACTGGATCACCTTCTATAAACTTAGGCTTACCTGTTTGTGTTTGGCCCTGTTTATCAATTGAAGTCACTTCTTCAGCTGTTGGTGTTACCGGTGTTACGGTTGGTGTGTATTTAGCTGTAACTGGTGTACCATTCTTATCTACACGCTTAACTGTTACACCTGTTCCTGTTCCGATGAATGATTTTTCTGGTACAAAGGTTACACTTCCATCTGGGGCTACTGTGTAAGTACCTTCACCTGGAATTGTCTTCGTTGTTGAGCCATCTTCGAATGTAGCTGGCGTATCATCATCCATTGGAATGTTTGGATTGCCTTCTGTAAACTTAGG
>NZ_JWAK01000008.1:0-2108 GCF_001069335.1 Streptococcus sp. 1171_SSPC | reverse complement strand
TACTACAGTAAGTGAAGATACAACTACAACAACTACAACAGGAAATCCTGGCGGAAAACGTGGTACAACCACCACAACAACTACAACACCAGGAAACCCTGGCGGAAATGGAGATGGTAACGGTGGTGGACGCAAAGTTCTTCTCCCAAGTACAGGTGAAGTCGTAGCGACTGGCCTAGTATTCTCAGGAGTACTTGTCCTATCAGGTGCTATTGTAATGAAACGTAAAATGTCTAATAACTAGCGGTCTGTATTTTAACTTACTAATTTATCTTAAAGTTTGACAAAAGGTTTTAAAAGGATTTACTTCTAATTTAGAGGTAAATCCTTTTTCTAATCCTTAACTCTTTAAAATAAACTTCAAAATTATTTGCTCCACTCTAATATATGCATCTCTATTAAAATTGGATATATAGCTCACCTCATCAATTTATGCTATATTTTGATATGATTTTATAATATACAAACATATTTTGGGTTGATACATTGTTTTATTTGTGATATAATTCACTTTGTAGAAAATATATTTGATTTCAAATCC
Source organism: Streptococcus sp. 1171_SSPC (assembly GCF_001069335.1). Lineage (NCBI taxonomy): Bacteria > Bacillati > Bacillota > Bacilli > Lactobacillales > Streptococcaceae > Streptococcus > Streptococcus sp. 1171_SSPC. The sequence continues at coordinate 1,567 of NZ_JWAK01000008.1, read as the reverse complement.
CAACAGGAGCTTGCATATTAAACAATATTTCCTACAAAGTTATGTAGTAGCTGTGTGTCTTATAAACGATTATTTTATTTACACTCTTCCTTAATAAAAGTGTAAATAAACGATTTTTTATAAAACGCCCAATTTTATGAAAAAGGAAAGTAAAAATGGACAAAAAGAAAAAGTTTAGTATTTTCTCATTTTTGATCTTTGTATTGACAACTATTTTCGTATTTAGTTTGAATAAAACTTTTGCTGAAACTCCTGAGGTTTCAGTGTCTGGAAAATTTGTTGATACAATCCAAAATGTTAAAGTATCAAATAACGAAGGCGGAGTTCTCGACTGGGACTTACAACAGTGGGCAACCTTCCGAATCAACGCTGATTTTGATTTGTCTGGAAAAAATGTTAAAGCAGGAGATTCAACTGTAGTTACTGTTCCAGATGCTTTGATGATTACTTCAAGTTCGTTTCCAATTAAAGATTTAAATACGAATGAAGTTATCGCAAATGCTAAAGTAAACCCAGATAATAAATCCATTACAATTACCTATACGGATTATGTTGAAAAACACTCAGATACAAGCGGATCATTCTTCTTTTACGCTCGTATCGATTTCAAAAAACACCCTCAAAAAGGTGAGGTTCCAATAGAAATCACCGTTAATAAGGAAACAAAAATTGCTGGTAAAGTTTCATTTACTGGTGTTGGCGACGGAAATCCTAGACTTTTAACAAAGACTAGTTGGGTAAACGCAGGGGACCAAAGGGAAATTCAATACACGATTTCTGTCAATCGTACAAAGCAAAATATTAAGAATGCCACACTCGAAGATCACTTACAATTTACGAATGCTTCTTACGAAAAAGATAGCATTAAAATTATTAAAGGTAAATTCTCTTATGATGCTGGTGAATGGGTATTCTCTGATAGAGTTGATGTAACAGACCAACATAAGATTACAATTAGCGAAGATGGTCAATCATTTGTTATCGATTTAGGTGATGTTACTGAAAATGACCAATATCGTATTGCTTATAATGTTCGTTTAAATTATGATCCTGCCGACGGAGAGGTCTTGAGAAATGAAGCAACTCTTAAAGGTCTAGGTATTGAAACCAAAAATGTAACGAATGCTGCTGCCGTTCAAATTCCTGGTGGTGCTGGTCTTGGTTATGTTTACTCAATCAATATTCATAAAGTCGATGATGCTAACCAACCACTTAAAGGTGCTAAATTTAGAGTTGTTCGTCAAGCTAATAATCAAGTTATCGGTGAGTTTGAATCAGACGAAAATGGTAATATTGCCGTTGGTAAACTGTTAAAAGATAAATATATCTTAACTGAAATTGAAGCCCCTTCAGGTCATATCATCAAAGAAGCCGATACTGTGGTTAATGTAGAAGATTTTGGAGCAGATCATTCGGTAACCAAAACGATTGTGAATCCGAAGGAAGAAACTACTACAACAACTACAACCACCACAACCACTACAACTACGACTACTGAAGAGCCGACTACAACTTCAACTACCACAACAACCGAAGAGCCGACTACAACTTCAACTACCACAACAAC